>CAZESW010000064.1:0-7751 GCA_964514795.1 uncultured Alistipes sp. | reverse complement strand
ATAATTCTTCAACCAGTTGAAAGAAATATTCATATTTTAGAGTTTTTATTTTGTTACTTTGTTTATTATCTAATCTGCAAAGTTAAGAATTTTAACACAAAGCGCAAAACTAAATCCGCAAAAATGCCCCGAATTCGTCCGTCGGAGCCCGATTCGCTGCCGGTCGGGAGTCTGCCACAGCCGCTATCTGTACCCCGTAAGACCTGCCGCCTTGTCCAAAAGTTTCTTGGGCAGGTTGAATGTCTGCTCGTTCAGTTGCGCATCCGGCTTGAAGGCACCCTCGCTCATCGACGCTTTCAGATCGTCGAGATAGACGGTGTATACCTCGCGCGGCAGACAACCGTTTTTGCGGCATATCGCCGCCGCCATACCGACAACCTCGCCCATCATGCCCGTAGTGCGCATCACCCGCACCGTTCCCAGTGCGACGTGCGTTACGCTGATGCAGCGACCCGCCATAAAGAGATTTTCGACATTGCGCGAATAGAGGCAGCGGTAGGGTACGTCGTAAGGTTTTATCCAGTTGTGTACGGTCGCAGCCTTGAACGGCTCGTCGGGGAACTTCGCCGCATTCTCGCTGTCGGGGAAATGAAGGTCTATGGACCATGTCGTCGTAAACGAGCCGTCCTCGTGGAAAATATCCTTGTCTATGTCCTCCTGTTTGAGGATGTAGTCACCCAACAGACGGCGCGATTCCCTCCGTCCCGCAATATAGCCGACCCAACCCAACTTGCGGTCGGCAAAGGTCTCCCGTTTCGACCAATGGTTTTTCAGGAAGCTCCAATTCGAATAGATAACCAGCAGTCCGTAGTCGCGTATTCGTTCGGCTTCGGTTATCTGGTTGTGATTCATACCCGTTTCCCATTTCCATTCGCCGAATTTAACCTTTTCGCAGTTCTCCTCGTCGAATACTACGCCATAAGAAAATTCGGGAAAATCGGCTTTGCCTTCGGTTTTGGACGAATACCACTGCACCGATACCCCCATAATCATACTGTCGGCTTTGTCGGGTGCAAGACTTTCACCGAAATCGGCTTTGGCTTCGCGTCCCATTGCGAAATCGGCACCTGCAAGATAGCCTATCGTGCCGTCGCCCGTACAGTCGGCAAAGAGCGGCGCACGGAAAATCACCTCCTCGGAGGTCTCTGTATGCCGTGCGAGTACGGCGACTATTTTACTGCCCTCCATAATCACCTCTACTGCGCGATACGGTGCAAAGAGTTCGACGTTCGGTTCGTCGTCTATGAACTTTTGTTTGCATTCGTCCTTGTAATACGATGCAGGTTTGGCATTGCCCTTTTTCGTGTGCCCGAACTCGCGTATCATCCTGCCGAGCAGCGGGTAACGACCCACTTCGACATATCCGCCCAGATGAACACGCACCTCCGAACTGTTGTTGCCTCCCAATACGGGGCGGTCGTTTATCAGAATCACTCGTTCGCAACCTTTGCGGGCAGCACTCACTGCTGCACACATACCCGCGATTCCGCCGCCGACCACTACGAAATCGCATATCTCCTCGCGTGGTGCCGCCACTCCGAGAGCCTTGCGACGGAATGTTGCCAACGCCCGCTTGTCCGACGGCGGAACATCCCCCTCGCGGTCGGTGAGATAGATGGCGTCGCACCGTCCCTCGAAACCAGTAAGGTCTTCCAGCGCAAGGGTAGTGCGCCCCTTGCGGAGCGATATTTTGCCCGCACACTGCCACTCCCAACAGTTGCCCGTATGTCCGACAACCGTTTTCAAAAGCGCACGACCAATGCGCACTCTGAATTTGCCCGCACCCGACTGCGAGGTCCATGGCGAAGTCCAATTATAGGTACGCACCCATACTTTATAGGTACCCTTGTCGGCAATGTCTATTTCGGTCGTCGCGGGTGCAACGGGAGTCCCCGCACCGTGCGCCAGCAGATACGACGACCCCATAATGTCGATGAATTGCTGGTCTACGACCCAACCGCCTTTTTCGGAGAAACTTTCAGCCTCGATAAACAGCGGCGCAGCAACGACATCGAGGCAGCCGAACATTGCAACGAGAGCGATTATAAGTTTGGTTTTCATATCGGTTTGTTTTAGCGAGCTCAAAGTTAATAAAATTCGGCGGTTTCCAAGCATTTCGCCACGAAATCAATCCTGCACGATACAAAAATCCCGAAATATTTCCGAAATTTGCACCGTGAGTGTTGCTCGACGGAAAATCTTTCATACCTTTGTACGGACGATTCGGCAACGGATGTCAGACATATTTTGATGAAAGTGTTTTTCGCACGTCCTTAACGGAAAATGTGGAAGTTTTCAAAAGTGAAAGGATAACGAGCGGCACTCATTTCTTGTTTGGATATACTGCATACATGCACGTTGTTTGTGCATGTATTGTATCATATCCGCACAGGTGTGGGGCATTGTATCGTTTATTTTCACTTGGGTATTCCACAACCTTCCGTTAGATAAACGAAATCCGGCTCCACACCTTTCTATATTTGTACAACCCGCCGCAAAGGAGCTGCACGGCAACAACATTTACAAAAAATGAAGAAAGCAATTAAATCGATTGTGATGATTGCCGCAGCAGTGGCATTCGTCGGATGCAGCGAATCGAGGTACCTGGCTGCGAATCTGCATCAAACGCAAACACAAGTCGTTCTTACACAAAAGAATTTCCGCGTCGTGGGCATGGCTTACGGAGAGTCGCTGGCAAAGAAAGTTTTCGGTATCGGAGGCTGTTCCCGAAAAGCGATAGAGGCCAACGCAGTATCGGAGATGTTCAAAAACGCGAATCTTTCCGGCTCGCAGACAATCGTCAATATCAACACGAAAAAATACGTCAGCGGATGCGCACCGTTCTATGCGGAATACCGTGTCGTAGCGACGGGACAAATCATCGAGTTCACGGAATAACGAACCGACCATACACTAATTGCAAAAGGCATTTCCTCGGGGATGCCTTTTGTTATTCGCAAATAATGACTAATTTTGCCGCGTATTTCACAGTTTCTTCATGAGCAGCATCAAGGATTATTTCGGGCTTGTAAAATTCGCCCACACGATTTTCGCACTGCCGTTTGCGCTTATCGCATTTACATTCGCCATAATGACCACCGACGCCCGATTCTCGTGGCTGTTGTTCGCACAGGTAATATTGTGCATGGTATTCGCCCGCAACGTCGCAATGGGATTCAACCGATGGGCTGACCGGCGCATAGACGAACGCAATCCACGGACAGCCGGACGCGAAATTCCGGCGGGCAGAATATCGCCGAAAGGTGCGATGATTTTCGTCGTCGCGAATGCCTTGCTGTTCGTCGCGACCGCTTCGAGCATCAATTTACTTACCTCCGTTCTGTCGCCTGTCGCACTGGCTGTTGTAATGTTCTACAGTTACTGCAAACAATTTACGTCGCTCGCACATCTGGTACTCGGTCTGTCGCTCGGCATAGCACCCGCCGGAGCATATATCGCGGCGACGGGAACGCTGACACTCGCACCGTGCATACTGTCGCTGCTCGTGATGACATGGTGCGGAGGATTCGATATAATATACGCATTGCAGGATGCTGATTTCGACCGCGCGAACAACCTGCATTCGATACCTGCGCGATTCTCGACCGCCGTATCGCTCTACATCAGCATAGCACTGCATGTCGTAAGCATCGTTTCGCTCGTGGCATTCGCCTCGTACTGCCCGCAAAGTCCGGTGCTTTGGGTCGGAGTGGCGATTTTCTGCGCAATAATAACGCTTGAACACATACTCGTAACACCGTCGCGACAGAAAAATATCGGCATCGCATTCGGCACGCTGAACGGACTGGCGAGCCTTACTCTCGCAGTGTTCGTAATCGCCGACCTGCTCGTTTTTTAGCGATATTGCGACGAACAAAGCGACACATATCGTCGGCATGATTAGTATTTGCGATTTTTTTACTATCTTCGCGGCATGATGAAAAACATTAGGAATTTCTGTATCATAGCGCACATCGACCACGGCAAATCGACGCTTGCCGACCGTCTGCTCGAAATGACACACACGCTCAACCAGCGTGAGATGCAGGCACAGGTGCTCGACGACATGGATTTGGAACGCGAGAAAGGCATCACGATTAAAAGTCATGCCATCCAGATGGAATACACCGCCAGGAACGGCGAAAAATACATACTCAACCTTATCGACACTCCGGGACACGTCGATTTCTCCTACGAGGTTTCGCGCGCGATTGCTTCGTGCGAAGGCGCATTGCTCGTCGTCGATGCCACGCAGGGCATTCAGGCCCAGACGATTTCGAACCTCTATCTGGCATTGGGCAACGATTTGGAAATCATCCCCGTACTGAACAAAATCGACATGGAATCCGCCATGGTCGAGGAGGTGAAAGACCAGGTCGTCGATTTGCTCGGCTGCGAACACGACGATATTCTCTGCGCATCGGGCAAGACGGGCGAGGGAGTGGACGAAGTTCTCGAAGCGATTGTAAACCGAATTCCGGCACCGAAAGGCGATGAAAACGCACCGTTGCAGGCACTGATTTTCGACTCGGTATTCAATCCGTTCCGCGGCGTAATAGCATATTTCCGCGTTTTCAACGGCAAGATTCGCAAGGGCGAGATGGTGAAATTCTTCAACACCGGCAGTGAATACGATGCCGACGAGGTCGGAGTGCTCAAACTGAAACTGTCGCCGCGCAACGAGATTTGTGCGGGCGACGTAGGATATATCTGCTCCGGCATCAAGAACTCGCGCGATGTAAAGGTCGGCGATACGATTACCTCGGTTGCCACTCCGTGCAAGGAGGCAATCGCCGGATTCGAGGATGTAAAACCTATGGTCTTCGCCGGAGTCTATCCGGTCGAAGCCGACCAATACGAGGATTTGCGCGCTTCGCTCGAAAAACTGCAACTCAACGACGCCTCGCTGACATTCGAACCTGAAAGTTCGCTCGCACTCGGATTCGGTTTCCGATGCGGATTCCTCGGACTGCTCCACATGGAGATTATACAGGAGCGACTGTACCGCGAGTTCGATATGGACGTAATCACGACCGTACCGAACGTTTCGTACCGGATCACGACGACTTCGGGCGACACGGTCGAGGTACACAATCCGTCGGGACTGCCCGAAATCACGCGAATCGCCAAAATAGAGGAGCCGTATATTCTCGCGCAAATCATCACCAAGACCGATTTTCTGGGCAACGTGCTGAAACTGTGCATCGACAAACGCGGTGTGATGAAGAATCAGACCTATATCACACAGGACCGCGTCGAGGTCAATTTCGAGATGCCGCTGTCGGAAATCGTGTTCGATTTCTACGACAAACTCAAAAGCATTTCAAAGGGTTACGCATCGTTCGACTATCACCGCACGGGATACGAGCAGAGCAAACTCGCGAAACTCGACATTCTGCTAAACGGCGAACCGGTCGATGCGCTGTCGTCGCTGATTTATGCCGACCATGCCTACGATTTCGGCCGCAAGATGTGCGAGAAACTCAAAGAGTTGATACCGCGTCAGCAGTTCGACATCGCCATTCAGGCGGCTATCGGCTCGAAAATCATTGCCCGCGAAACCGTCAAGGCGGTCCGCAAGGACGTTACGGCGAAGTGCTACGGCGGCGACATTTCGCGGAAGCGCAAACTCCTCGAAAAGCAGAAAGCCGGCAAGAAGCGAATGCGTCAGATTGGCTCGGTACAGGTTCCGCAGTCGGCATTCCTCGCAGTGCTGAAAATGGACTAAACGTAGCAATAGGATATAAGAGTGCGGGAGTAGCTCAGCGGTAGAGCATCGGCTTCCCAAGCCGAGGGTCGCGGGTTCGAACCCCGTTTCCCGCTCAAAGAATCGGAATAGGACTTCGGCGTATTCAACGATATGCCGCTTAAACGGAACTTCAATCAAATGAAACGCTTTTTGTTATTTTGTCTTATAGTGCAGATTGGAATATCCTCCAATGCCCAAAAGGTTTCGCAGGACAAGGTTTCCGAATTGCGCCAACTGATTGCGGATGCAGACAGCATTTCGAACCGTTTATTGCTGGCTTTGCCTTCGACATTCGATGAGGTCAACAAAATCTTCGGATACAGCAATTCCAAAGAAGGAGAATTAAGAGCCGGCGTGTCTGTCATATCACGAATAACAAACAACAGTCATATAGACGTCAATCTGTTGTGCGAGAAATTAATCTCCATCGCTGCATCCCCCGATTCTCATTGGGAGGCGGATCAAATCGGAGATATACATAATGAACTGCAATTCCGAATCGCGATGTATTCGGAAACAATATTCGCGTTACTGAATAAACTGGATAGAAAATCAACGGAGCAATTCTGGAATTTTGTCTTCGACGGCCCGCATCCATCGAATTATAAAGGACTTTATACCACCGCCGTCCAATCAGCCATACAAAAGGATTATCCTTATCTCGATATAATAAAGCAGTCTTACGCCCATCATTTGAAACGGGAGCAGGACGAACATAATTAAACGATAGGGTATATACGAACTATTGCAAATAAAGAAACCGTTTGATATGATTCTTAAATTCAGAATGCTCAGCGACGAAAACGACAATTTCGTTCGCGATTTGGAGGTGATGCCGGAAATGACGCTGGCAGGATTGCACGATTTCATCATAGAATCGCTCGGCTACGACAACTGCATCGCTTCATTCTTTACTGCGGATGACCATTGGAACCGACTGCGCGAGTTCACGTTAATGGATATGGGAGATGCCGGGACGGAGGTCGCACCGATTCCGATGTCCGACATAACCGTGGCCGAACTGGTGATTGCCGAGAACACCCGCCTGATATATCAGTTCGACATGTTCGCCGACCGCGCATACTATCTCGAACTCGTGAATGCGTCGGAGCCTAATCCCGAACTTTCGTATCCGCGCGTGGCATTCGAGAACGCTCCCGTTCCCGACCAGTACGACCCCGATGCGGTGCGTTCCGACGAAGGTTCGATATTCGACGAGATGATGGGAGATTTCGGCGATTTCGAGGGCGACGACAACTATGATGACGAATACTAAACGGCGACTTATCGTTATTGTAGGCGCCACCGGCTCTGGCAAAACCGATTTGAGTATCGAGATTGCCCGCCATTATAATGCACCGATAATATCGACCGATTCGCGACAGATATACAAAGGCATGGCAATCGGCACTGCACAGCCGACTGCCGAACAACTGCAATCCGCCGAGCATCATTTCATTGCCTGCTTCGATATAAAGCAGGAATTCAATTGCGGAGAGTTCGAAAAACAGGCATTGGAGCTGCTCGACGAATTATTCAAACACTCCGAAACCGTAGTCGCTGTCGGTGGTTCCGGATTGTACGTAAAGGCTTTGTGCGAAGGGATGGACGACCTGCCGGAGGCGGACAAGGAGTTGCGCGATGCTTTGACGAAGCAGTATGAAGCGGAGGGACTCGACGGACTTGTTGAGGAATTGAAGCGGCTCGACCCTGAATATTGCAAAAAAGCCGACCTGAACAATCCGGCGCGAGTATTGCGAGCATTGGAGGTTTGCCGACGAACCGGACAGCCATATTCGTCATTCCGCACGGGAATGCGCAAGGAGCGTAATTTCGATATTATAAAAATAGGTGTCACCATGCCGCGCGATGTGCTCTACGAACGAATCAACCGACGTGTGGATGCGATGATGGAAGCCGGTTTGGAGGCGGAGGCACGCGCATTGTTGCCGTATCGCGAATACAATTCTCTGCACACGGTCGGATACAGCGAAATGTTCGA
>CAZESW010000063.1:0-7787 GCA_964514795.1 uncultured Alistipes sp. | reverse complement strand
AGATACTTTCGACGATAATCGCCAAATTCAACGGCGGTCCCGTAGGTCTGAACACTATTGCGACGGCTGTCGGCGAGGAGGCGGGAACTATCGAGGAGGTCTACGAACCGTTCCTCATCAAAGAGGGATTCCTCAAACGCACTCCGCGCGGTCGGGAAGCCACGGAACTGGCATACAGGCATCTCGGTATGACTCCGCCGACGATAGAAGAGACGCTGTTTTAAGCATTAACGGCCTTAAAGTCTTAAAAAACTTTAAGGCCGTTAAAGTTTTTCGGCAGCGGACTACCACTTTCTACTTTTGCAGACGGCGTTCGATTTCGGCGACCGTAAGTCCTCGGAAGTCGGAAACGATAAAATCGGCACCTGCATCGAGCAGCAACTCGCCGGATACGGTGGTGGTTACGCCGACGGTCCGGCATCCTGCGGCAACTCCCGCCCTTATACCCGACACGGCATCCTCGAACACCACGCAATCGGACGGTTCGAGGCCGAGTCTGGCGCACGATTTCAGGAATATTTCGGGGTCGGGTTTGCAGTGCGTCACATCGTCGGCGCACACATAATCCTCCATACGGCTGAACAAATCCCCTTCGCGCATGATAAACTCAACGTTCACACGCGGCCCAGCCGAACCTACGATACATTTTATGCCGCTGTGTTTCGCATCGGCGAGCAACTCGTCGAGACCTGCGGTAAGGTGTACATTGCCGGCATAGAGTTCACGGTAGATAGCCTCCTTTTCGTCGGAGAGAAAATCCAGTCCGAGCCGTTCGATAACCTCCGCCGGAATGGTTTCGGGCATGATGTCGCGGTTGTGCCAGCCGTAATAGCGCGACGTTATCGGGCGCAGCAGTTTATAACCGTGGCGTTCCGCCTGTTTGTCGAAAGCAAGAAAATGGAACGCCATGTTCTCCACCAGCGTTCCATCCATATCGAAAATAAATCCCTTCATTTTATTCATTACATTTTATAAAAACAGTGCACCTACCTCATCGAACGTAAATGTATAATCGCGGACATCGCCGATTGCAACCGGCAGAATCAGATGCAGCGAATCGCCGTCGCGTTTCTTGTCTTTGCCTATCGCTTTGAGGAGTTTCGGCATATCGGCTGGCATTGCGGTATCGAATCCGAACCGTTCGAGAACCGATGAGATACGTTTCGCATCCGTTTCGCCCAGTATTCCCATACGTTCGGCGACAGACGCCACATATCCAAGTCCTATTGCCACGGCCTCGCCGTGATTGATGCCGCGCACCGACTTCTCGATTGCATGGGCTATAGTGTGTCCGAGATTGAGTTTGCGCCTAACTCCGCCCTCGCGCTCGTCGGCAGCGACGATAGCCGCCTTGACGCGGATTGCAGATTCGACCACGCTGCGCAGCAGTTCGCCGTCTTTGCGCAAACTTGCGAACTCCGTATTTTCGAGCAGACGGAACAGAGGTGCATCGCCGATTATCGCGGCCTTGATTATCTCGGCGAGTCCCGCACGGAACTCACGGTCGGGAAGCGAAACCAGCATGGCGACGTCGCAAATGACGAAAGCGGGCTGGTTGAACGTGCCGGCGATATTCTTGTACCCGCCGATATTCACTCCGTTTTTACCGCCGATGCTCGCATCGACCTGCCCGAGCAATGTCGTCGATACGAATCCGAAATCGACTCCGCGCATATATGTCGAAGCGACGAAGCCCGCTACATCGGTAACGATTCCGCCGCCGACACCGAGGATAAAGCAGTTGCGGTCGGCGTTCATCTCCATCAGCGTATTGAACACGCGTTCGACGGTCACGAGAGTTTTGGACTGTTCGCCTATTCCTATAAGTATATGTTCGTACGACGACAGCAGACGGTGGTAGCACCGGTCGATATTGCTGTCGGAAATCACTATAACCCTGCGGTCGGGCAGCAGTTCCGGCAACAGTTCGTCGGCACGACCCACATACACGTTGCTTCGGCGCGTAATTTCTATGGTTCGATTCATCTGAACTGATGGTTGAATAGTTGAACAAAAATAGTACATTTTGATTTATAATTGTTACCTTTGCGCAATAATTTATACATCCGTATGCAAAAATTACGCAACATTGCAATCATTGCCCACGTAGACCACGGAAAGACGACGCTCGTAGACAAGATGATAATGGCAGGGAACCTGCTCCGCGACAACTCAACCAAAAACGGCGACCTGATACTCGACAACAACGACCTCGAACGCGAACGAGGCATCACGATTCTGTCGAAAAACGTATCGGTAATATACAAGGATTACAAAATCAACATCATCGACACCCCTGGACACGCCGATTTCGGCGGCGAGGTGGAGCGGGTGCTCAACATGTGCGACGGCGTGCTGCTGCTCGTGGACGCTTTCGAGGGTACGATGCCGCAGACACGTTTCGTGCTGCAAAAGGCTCTCGCGCTCGGAAAGAAACCGATAGTGGTAATCAATAAGGTAGACAAGCCGAACTGCCGTCCGGAAGTTGTGAACGAGCAAGTATTCGACCTGATGTTCACCCTCAACGCGACGGAGGAACAGCTCGACTACAAGACCATTTACGGTTCGGCGAAGCAGGGCTGGATGTCGCACAAGGCGACCGAGAAGACCGACTCCATCACTCCGCTGCTCGATGCCATCATCGACGAAATTCCGGAGCCTACGACGGTCGAGGGAACTCCGCAGCTGCTCATAACGTCGCTTGAATATTCGCCGTACATCGGTCGTATCGCCGTCGGCAAGGTTACGCGCGGCGAACTCCATACGGGCGAGAATGTAACGCTCGCCAAGCGCGACGGCGAAACGATGATAAAGACCCGCATCAAGGATTTGATGGTGTTCGACGGACTGGGCAAGGCGAAAGCCGAGACCGTGAAGTGCGGCGAAATCTGCGCGCTGGTCGGTATCGACGGATTCGAAATCGGCGACACGATTTGCGATTTCGAGAATCCGGAGCCTCTGCCGCCAATCAAAATCGACGAGCCTACGATGTCGATGCTATTCACAATCAACAACTCGCCATTCTTCGGCAAGGACGGAAAGTTCGTCACCTCGCGCCATATCAAAGAGCGTCTCGACCGCGAATTGGAGAAGAATCTCGCTCTCCGCATCGAAGCCGGAGCCAATGCCGATTCGTTCATCGTCTACGGCCGCGGTGTGCTTCACCTTTCGGTGCTGATTGAGACCATGCGCCGCGAGGGTTACGAATTGCAGGTCGGACAGCCGAAAGTAATCATCAAGGAGATAGACGGCCGCAAGTGCGAACCTATCGAGGAGATGACGGTCGATTGTCCGGACGAAGCCGCAGGAACGGTAATCGAACTGACGACCAAGCGCAAGGGCGTACTTACCAATATGGAGTCGGGCAGCGGACGCACACGGCTCGAATTCGACATTCCGTCGCGCGGAATCATCGGTCTGCGTTCGAACATGCTGACGGCTACCGCCGGAGAGGCGATTATGTCGCACCGTCTGAAAGGCTTCGAACCTTACGTCGGCGACATCGAAATGCGCACCAACGGCTCTATAATCGCGTCGGAAACGGGTACGGCATACGCCTACTCCATCGACAAATTGCAGGACCGCGGACGGTTCTTCATCGCTCCGATGGACGAGGTATATATGGGACAGGTTATCGGCGAGCACACGCGCAGCAACGATATTACGGTGAACGTAACGAAGGCGAAGCAGCTCACCAACATGCGTGCTTCGGGTTCGGACGACAAGGCGGTAATCGTTCCGCCGAAAGTCTTCTCGCTCGAAGAGGCTCTCGAATACATCAAGGAGGACGAATACGTCGAGGTTACGCCGAAGGCCATGCGTCTGCGCAAGATTCTGCTCAACGAGGTAGACCGCAAACGCGCCGCGAAATAGCCGGAAGACGCCACCGCATTCTTAAAGTCTTTAAGGGCAGCGATGCTCTTAAAGACTTTTTTCGTTCCGCGCTTGTCTTTTCACGGAAAATTCTTAATTTTGTGTCGGTTATGCAATCATTTCGCGACATAATCCGCCACTGCATACCCCAAAAATTTCGGGGGGGGGGATTTTTGCGCTCTTATTTAGCGAATAATCACTATTTTACAGCTGTTTTAGGGACTCTAATGTCGTTAGGGTCCTTAGGGGCGTGTGCCTTTTTGCGTCATGTTGAGCGAAGCGAAAATCTTTTTTCAGATTCTTCGCGGACGCTCAGAATGACGGGAAAAGGAACGCTAAAAATGACGAAAACACCATATCCGATTCAAATATTATAACAATTAATAACTCTCAAACACATGAAAAACTTAATCAGACTACTGACCATCGCGGCGGTACTGTTCGCTGCGGGTTGCTCAACGTATGACGATTCGTCTCTGAGTAACCGTGTCGGCGAACTCGAAAACCGCGTTGCGGCTCTCGAAGAGTTGTGCAAGCAGATGAACACCAACATTTCGTCGCTGCAAACTATAGTGAAAGCCTTGCAGAACAACGACTACGTTACGTCGGTAACACCCGTAACCAAGAACGGCGAAACTGTCGGCTACACTATCGCATTCAGCAAGAGTGCACCGATTACGATTTATCACGGTGAAAACGGCAAGGACGGCACCAACGGAACTAACGGCAAGGACGGACATACGCCAGTTATCGGAGTTCGTCAGGGTTCGGACGGCGTTTATTACTGGACATTGGACGGCGAATGGCTGCTCGACACTGCCGGAAACAAAATCAAAGCCGAGGGCAAAGACGGTGCGGACGGTAAAGACGGAGCAGACGGCAAAGACGGCGAAAATGGAAAGGACGGCGCAAATGGTGCCAACGGAAAGGATGGTATCACACCGCAGTTGAAAATCGAGGACGGCTACTGGTTTGTTTCTACCGACAACGGCTCGACATGGACCAATCTCGGCAAGGCCACGGGCGAAAACGGCACTGACGGAAAGGATGGAAAAGACGGCGATTCAATGTTCCGAAGCGTAACGCAGGACGAAAACAACGTATATTTCACTCTTGCTGACGGGACAGAGATTGTGCTTCGAAAATGTTCGTCATTGTCGATTGAGTTCGACGAGAAAGATTTGGTGGCGATGCACCCAAATTCCGCGCGTAACATTAACTACGAAATTAAAAGCATCCTGCCGGACATCGACATCGAAGTCATATCTTCGTCCGACATCAAAGCCAAAGTCGTAACCGACGACGACACCAAAACAACAGGGCATATCGAAATTGCAACAGGTTCCGCAATCGACGAATACAGTAAAGTCGTAGTATTCGTGTCGAACGGCGAAAAGGTGATTATGCGCCGTTTCTCGTTCGAGGAGGCAGGTTTGCAGGTAGAAGACAACTCTACTAAACAAACCTCAACCGAAGGTGGAGAATTGACACTGGAATTTTTATCGAACGTGGAGTGCAAGGTGTCGATTCCCGAAGATGCGCAATCGTGGATTAGCGTCGCACCTGCAACCCGAGCAATGGAGAAAAAATCAATTACACTGATCCTCCAACCTAATATGGGCGTTCATCGCACCGCAACCATTACAATTCAATCTATTGACGACACCATGAAATTGGAATATCAAATTGAGCAAGATGGTTACGCAACAATTGCAGAAATGGAACGTGCTGCATTGATTGCATTTTACAAAGCGACAGGAGGAGACAATTGGTGTTGTAAAGACAATTGGTGTTCTGACAAACCATTATCGGAATGGTATGGAATAACAACTGGTTCTGAAATAGGAATAAATGATTATGCTGATAATGTATACTATATTGAATTACCCAATAACAATCTCGTTGGCAGTATAACGAGTGAACTCTATCCATTATCACAATTAAGAACTTTAATTGTGATCACAAACAACATAGATGTTATTGATGTTACTCACAATTATAATCTGTCAGTTTTATGGTTTAATAGCAACAATATTACCGAATTAGACACTCGTTACAATGAGAATCTGATAAGTATTGACTGTGGTTATAATCCTATTAAAACTTTGAATCTGTCAAATAATCCTAATTTATTATATTTAGGCTGTGATAGTTGTGCTCTTGAAGAGCTTGATGTATCAACTCATACACAATTGATGGATCTTTCTTGTGTAAATAATAATATAAAAGTATTGGATATTTCCAAAAACCTAAATTTAGAGTCACTCAGTTGTTCTCTAAATCATATCTCGGATTTAGATGTCTCAGTTTTTTCAAAATTAACTTTTTTATCTTGTTGGAGAAATGATTTACAAGAATTGAACGTTTCAAATAATTCGGAATTGCAAATATTGTGGTGTGGTAGTAACAATATATCGGAGTTGGATATATCACACAATAGAAAATTAGAATCATTCAGTTGTTATGATAATCATTTGACATCTATAAACTTTTCCAACAATGAAATGTTAGGATTTATAGATTGTCCAAGAAATAACATATCTGAATTAGATGTTAGTTATTGTCCTAATCTAAAACGCCTTATTTGTTGTGGGAATCCGACCCTATCACGCATATATATTTATAATGATCAAACATTTGCACACGACAAAGACGATTATACAATATTTATAGATAAGAATACAGGGGAAATAATACAAAACGTATATTACATATCGACAGATTACTCGTCGGACGGAAAGGTGGAGACATTGCAGCGGGCGACAGTCGGCAACGGTATAGACATAATATTGATGGGCGACGCATTCTCCGACCGTCAGATAGCCGCAGGAGATTACGACAGGGCTATGAATCAGGCTTTGGAGAGTCTGTTCACCGAAGAGCCTTACAAATCGTTCCGCAATATGTTCAACGTATATGCGGTTACGGCAGTATCGGCGACTGAAGGTTACGAATACGGCGATACAGCATTCGGCGGATATTTCGGCGGAGGAACCCTTGTTGGCGGCAATGATGCAAAAGTATTCGAGTATGCACAGAAGGCAGTTCCGGCAGAACGGATTGAAGATGCGCTGATAGTCGTGATGATGAATTCGCAGGCATACGCCGGAACATGCTACATGTACTCACCGTCGTCGAACGGCGATTACGGTCTCGGAACTTCCATTTCATATTTCCCGCTCGGAACAGACAACGATATGTTCGCACAGTTGCTGCATCACGAGGCCTGCGGACACGGTTTCGCAAAACTCGCCGACGAATACGCATACGAATCCTATGGTGCCGCGCCGAGCGATTATGTGTCGCAAATCCGGCAGTGGCAAAGCGATTGGGGCTGGTACAAGAACATCGACATCACCTCCGACCCTGCGGCGGTACGGTGGAACTATTTCCTCTCCGACCCGCGCTATGCGAACGACGGTCTGGGCGTATTCGAGGGCGGCGGAACATATTGGAGCGGCGTATGGCGACCGACCGAGAACTCCATCATGCGCTACAACACGGGCGGATTCAACGCACCGTCGCGCGAGGCGATATATTACCGCATTCACAAACTCGCCTACGGCGAATCGTGGAACTACAACTACGAAGATTTCGTAGCATACGATGCCATAAATCGCAAGGCAACCACCGGAACAGCATTCTCGACACCGATGACACCGAAGAAGTTCGTTCCTCTCGCACCACCTGTCGTGATAAACAAATCGTGGCGCGACGCTGCAAAATAACCCGTCCCGTCCGACAAAAACAGGCGCAACCCGCAAGGTTGCGCCTGTTTTGCGAATATATTTCGTATGATTCTTGCAGGCGAAATGCAAAATCAGTATCTTTGTACACATAAGAAAATAAAACAACAAACATATGGACAAGAAAATAGGAATTGCCAGCGATCATGCAGGCTACGAAATGAAAGA
>CAZESW010000062.1:5206-7799 GCA_964514795.1 uncultured Alistipes sp. | reverse complement strand
TCGCCGCGACGATAATCCCGTGCAGCGTGTTCTCCTCCGTGTAGCGGTGGGGCATATCGGCGAGGAAACTCTGTGTTTTCTCGCGGTCTTTCGCGAGAATCTTCGCATAGGCCCTTAAAGCGGGCATGCGGACGCCTATTATGCGGTCGTGCGGAATGTCGGGGACGAGCCCCGCATGGAATGCGGCGTATGCTTCGTCGCGCAGTGCGAACAGGTCGGCGGTTACGGTGTGCATGTCGGTTAAGGTCTCTAAGGTCTCTGAAAATTCCTTTCCGGCAAAGTTACTAAATAATAAGTTAGGTTGTTTTATAAAAAATGTTACCTTTGTGCCGCAAAATTCGGAAAAATGGAAAAATACGAGTCCAAACAGCAACAGATACTGCGGCCGGTGTCGCAAATATACCCTTTCATATCCGATTTCTCGCTGCTTACCCCTGCGGTGGCGGACAAGGTCGAGGAGTGGCAGGCCACGGCGGACTCCTGCTCGTTCAAGGTCAAGGGTTTCAACGTCCGGCTGAAAATGGTCGACAAGGTCGAGAACAAGCACGTCAAGATTCAGGGCGACGATGGCGGACTTCCGATAGATTTCTCGTTCTGGATACAGCTGCACGAGGTTTCGGAGCAGGATACGCGCATACGCCTTGTGCTTCACGCAGAGTTGAATATGATGATGCGCATGATGATTGGAGGCAAATTGCAGAAAGGACTCGACCAAGCGGCCGAGGGTCTTGCCGCCGCATTCAACGGCCGCCGTTGAGAAAGGAACGCAATTTGTATCGGGGCAATACGTTAATTATCTAACGTCGAGAAAAAAAGAGCGAAGATTTGCTCGATTTGTAAAATAAACGTATATTTGTGCGCCGAAAAAACAGAAGTGCGCTATTGAAACAGGGCAATTTTTTTGAATCGCAATATTTGAATAGTGTTAAATATTTAATTTATTATTAGTTATGACAAAAGCAGATATCGTTAGCGAAATCGCTAAGAAAACAGGTGCAGAGAAGGTACAGATTCAGGCCATCGTCGAGGCTTTCATGGAGGAGGTGAAGGGTTCGCTTGCGAATAACGAGAACGTCTATCTCCGTGGTTTCGGTTCGTTCATCATCAAGAAGCGCGCGCAGAAGGTTGCCCGCAACATCTCGAAGAACACGACCATCACCATTCCGGCTCACAACATTCCGGCATTCAAGCCTGCAAAGACCTTTGTAGCGAAAATCAAGTAATCGAACTTGTATAATTTTAATCTAAAAACTTACAACTATGCCAAACGGAAAGAAGCATAAGCGTCACAAGATGGCTACGCACAAACGCAAGAAGCGCCTGCGTAAGGACCGTCACAAGAAGAAGTAGTACAATATTGCTTCGCATAGGTAGTCATAACGCCGGAGAGCTTTCAACCGCTCTTTGGCGTTGCCTATTTAGAAAAGACTGCTTAATCGGGAAGTCGGTGCGGCATGTCCGCCCGACGGAAATCTTCAATCAACACAAAGAGTTATAATCTCGCAAAATGAATCGGGAGTTAGTAGTAAACGTTACATCGACAGAAATCAACATCGCACTTTGCGAAGACAAGGTGCTTGTCGAACTCAACCGCGAACAGGCGAAAACCGGCTTCGCGGTAGGCGATATCTATCTCGGTAAAGTGCGTAAGATTATGCCCGGACTCAATGCCGCGTTCGTGAACATCGGACACGAACGCGATGCCTTTATCCATTATCAGGATTTGGGAACCCATTTCCCGACGCTCGACCGCATCGTGGCGAGCAACATGCCCGGCAAACGCGGGCTGAAACTCGAAGCGATGAAACTCGACGACGGACTCGCACGCGAAGGCAAGATAGGCAATGTCTTGCAGGTGGGCCAGAACATCATGGTGCAGATTGCCAAGGAGGCCATTTCGACCAAAGGCCCGCGCCTGACATCCGACATCTCGCTCGCGGGACGCAATGTGGTTCTCGTTCCGTTCTCCTCGAAAGTCTTCATTTCGCAGAAGATTCGTTCCAACGAGGAGAAAAAACGTTTGAAACGCGTCGCGGCGAGCGTACTGCCGAAGAATTTCGGCGTGATAATACGCACCGCCGCAGTGAACGCCTCCGACCTCGACGTCGAGCAGGACATTCTGGCTGCCGTCGAGAAGTGGAAGAAGACGTGCCAGCAGATTCGCCGCCATCCGGCTCCGTCGCTCCTTATGGGCGAGATGAGCCGTGCCAACACCATTATCCGCGACAATCTGGACGGTTCGTTCTCGCAAATCTGCGTGGACGACGACGCGATGTTCAACGAAATCAGGGATTATATCCGTGCGGTAGACCCCGAAAAGGAGAAGATTGTCAAACTTTATCGCGGAACGGTGCCGATTTTCGACAATTTCGACATTTCGCGCCAGATAAAGTCGCTTTTCGCGAAGTACGTTTCGCTCAAACGCGGAGCATACCTCATCATCGAATCGACCGAGGCGATGAACGTTATCGACGTCAATTCGGGCAATCGCACCAAGGCGGAGGATAATCAGGAACAGACGGCGATGGACGTCAATCTTGCGGCGGCAGCCGAAATTGCCCGCCAGTTGCGCCTGAGGGATTTGGGCGGAATA
>CAZESW010000062.1:0-5196 GCA_964514795.1 uncultured Alistipes sp. | reverse complement strand
GTCGATTTCATAGACTTGCACAAGTCGCAGAATCGCCAGCTCCTCGTCGAGGAGATGACGCGGCTTATGGCGAAGGATAAGGCGAAACATACGATATTGCCGCTGACCAAGTTCGGACTGATGCAGATTACGCGTCAGCGTATCCGTCCGGTGGCGGTGAAGGATATTCAGGATGTGTGCCCGACCTGCGGAGGTACGGGCAAAATCGAACCTACGGTGCTTCTCGACAAGAAAATCGAGAACCAGATTTCGTTCCTCACGCAGGACCGCGGTCATAAGTACATAAAGCTGGTTGTCAGCCCTTATGTCGCGGCGTTCCTGTGCAAGGGATTGTGGTCGCTCCGCCGCAGATGGATGGTGCGCTACAAGGTGTGGATAGACATCGTCGCCGACCAGAGCGTCGGAATGGTCGATATTCACTATCGCGACAAGCACGACAACGACATTCTGAAACGCAAATAAGTTCGGGCAGGTCCGGTCATACGGCATCAGCCTGTTTGATATATGCACGAAATACTGAAACTTGCGGGCGGGTCGAAACCACTCGGCTCGCTCTGCAAAGAACTTGATGCAAAGAGCTGCACCGTCTATCTCAGCGAGATGGTCGGCGGGGCTCTTTCGTTTTATGCGGCAGCGGCAGTCGCCCGCCGCGGGGGACTTCATGTCGTCGTCGCGGAGGACCGCGATGCTGCGGCGTATGCCATGAACGATCTCTATGCACTGCTCGACGAGGAGCGCATCCTCTTTTTCCCGTCGGCATACAAGCGGTCTATACTGTACCGCAACGAGGAGGCGGAGAGCGTCGTAATGCGGACGAACGCCGTCAATGCAATCCGCAACGGCTGCGACAGCTATACGGTTATATGCACCTATCCGGAGGCGCTGGCTGAAAAAATCGTCGATGCCGAACGGATGAACGCCGATTCGCTTTCGGTCCGTGTCGGCGACCGAATCGACATCTCCGATTTGGAGGAGCATGTACAGGCGCTCGGATTCGTACAGGTCGATTTCGTCTACGAACCGGGGCAGTATTCCGTCCGCGGCGGAATCTTCGACATATTCTCCTATGCCGAGAGCCGCCCTTACCGACTCGATTTCTTCGGCGATGAGGTGGAGTCCATCCGGCGGTTCGAAATCTCCGACCAGTTGTCGTCCGACCGGCTCGAGCGCATAGACATAATCTCGAATATCAACCGAGCCGATGGCGACCTCGTTTCGCTGGCGCGTTTCGCGGGTGAGGCGACATGGTGGTTCTACGACGCCGACTATGCCTTGCGACGTGTGGACGAACTGCGCAAACGGGCACTCAAAGAGAGCGACGAACCGCAGCAGATGGCGCGGCTGCTCGCTTCGCGCAAGGAGTTGCTCGACGATTTGTCGCAGTGCCGTATGGCGATGCTGCGCAACAATCTGCCTGAGCGTCCTGCTGCCGCAACGGTGCCTTTCGGCACGTCGCCGCAGCCGAAGTTCAACAAGAATTTCGAGATGCTCGCCGACGACGTAATCGACCGCAGGGAGCACGGCTACGACTGCTATATTCTGACCGACAACCGTGCGCAGATTGAGCGTCTGGACAATATTTTCCACAAGATAGGCCGTCCGACAGCCGAACTGCGGATGATGCGAATCGTTCTGCACGAGGGATTCGTGGACCACGGCCTGAAAGCCTGCTTCTATACCGAACATCAGATTTTCGACCGCTACCAGCGTTACCGAATCAACGGCGAGATAAGGCGCGACGAACAGATGACCGTCGCCGAACTCAATGCGTTGCAGGTCGGCGATTACGTGGTGCATATCGACCACGGCATCGGACGGTTCGGCGGACTGGTGAAAATCAACGAGAACGGCAAGGTGCACGAGGCGATAAAACTGGTCTATCGCGACAACGACGTGCTGTTCGTGAATGTCCATTCGCTCCACCGTATCTCGCGATACAAGAGCGGCGATGCCGAGCCTCCGAAGATTTACAAACTCGGCGGCGGAGCATGGCAGAAACTCAAAAACGCCACCAAAAAGGCTGTCAAGGATATTTCACGCGAACTTATCGCGCTGTATGCCAAGCGAAAGGCGAGCAAGGGTTACGCCTTTTCGCCCGACGGTTATCTGCAACAGGCTCTGGAAGCGTCGTTCGTGTGGGAGGATACTCCCGACCAGCAGCGTGCGAGCGAGGCGGTTAAACGCGACATGGAATCGGAACGCCCGATGGACCGTCTGGTCTGCGGCGACGTCGGATTCGGCAAGACCGAGGTGGCGATACGGGCGGCGTTCAAGGCTGCGACCGACGGAAAGCAGGTGGCGGTGCTCGTTCCGACGACCATCCTCGCATTGCAGCACTACCGTTCGTTCTCGGAGCGCCTGCGCGATTTTCCGGTGCATATCGAGTATCTGAACCGTACCAAGAGCGCGAAGGAGACGTCGCAGATTCTGCGCGATTTGGAGAGCGGATATATCGACATTCTGATAGGAACCCACAAGATGCTCGGTGCGAATGTCCGCTTCCACGACCTCGGTCTGCTCATCATCGACGAGGAACAGCGCTTCGGAGTGGCTGCGAAAGAGAAACTTACGCAGTTGAGTATCAGCGTCGATACCTTGACGCTTACGGCGACGCCGATTCCGCGGACGCTGCAATTCTCGCTGATGGGTTCGCGCGACCTGTCGGTGATTTCGACCCCTCCGCCGAACCGCCGCCCGATAATCACCGAATCGCACGTCTTTTCGGAGGAACTGGTGCGCGATGCGATAGAAACCGAACTCGCCCGCGGCGGACAGGTATATTATATACATAATAAGGTGGACGACCTGAGGACGATTCAGGGGTTGATTACCCGTCTGTGTCCGAAAGCGCGTGTGATGACCGCCCACGGACAGATGAAACCGGCGGAGCTGGAAAAGGTGATAATGGACTTCATCTACGGCGATTTCGATGTCCTCGTCTCGACCTCTATCGTCGAGAGCGGTGTGGATATACCGAATGTCAATACGATAATCATAGACAATGCCGACCGCTTCGGGTTGAGCAACCTCCACCAGCTGCGGGGCCGTGTCGGTCGAAGCGACCGCAAGGCGTACTGCTATCTGCTGTCGCGTCCCGACGAGATGCTGTCGTCCGATGCCCGCCGTCGTCTGCGGGCTATCGAGGAGTTCTCCGATTTGGGCTCGGGTTTCAATATCGCCATGCAGGACCTCGATATTCGAGGTGCAGGCAATCTGCTGGGTGCCGAACAGAGCGGTTTCATAGCCGACATTGGCTTCGAAACCTACCAGAAAATCATGAACGAGGCTATCGCCGAACTCCGTGCGGAGGGTCTCGACGTCGCGGGACTGAGCAGCGACGAACAGCAGGTCGTGGACGATATGCGCTATGTGGACGATACGGTAATCGAACTCGGAGTGGATGCCGAACTGCCCGAAAGTTACGTGCGGCAGCAGGCGGAGCGTCTGCGCCTCTATCGCGAACTCGATTCGCTGCGGGACGAGGAGTCGCTCCGAGCCTTCGAGTCGCGGCTTGCCGACCGTTTCGGTGCGCTGCCGGATGCTGCGCGCGAACTGATGAACGTCGTGCGTCTGCGCTGGGAGGCGATAAGGCTCGGCATGGAGCGGGTGAAAGTGAAAAACGGACTGATGATAGTGCAGTTCGTGGGCGACGACGATTCGCCTTACTATAAGAGCGATACGTTCATGAACATGCTGCGCAGGGTGGCGGCGGATTCGGAGCGTTTCGTGTTGAAGCAGCGCGATACGAAACTTGCGATGACGGTGCGCCGTATCGCCGACGTGTCGGAGGCTTTGAGAGTGCTTAAAGAGTTGTAAATCGGGATAAAGGAGATTTTCGATGAATTTGTTGGTCGATTCGGGCAATACTTCTGTCAAGGTTGCCGTTATGGAGGGTGAAAAGGTGGTGCGCGAATGGCGCTTCGACCGTTTCGCGCAGTGCGATGCCGATGCGATAATCGCCGAATACGCTCCGTCGAAAGCGATAGTGGCTTCGACCGGCGGCGACGGGGAGCGTATCTGCGCGATGCTCGAAGGCAGGGTGGATTACCTGCTTCGGATGTCGCCGCTTACGCCCGTGCCGATAGAAATCGACTACGATACGCCGGCGACACTCGGCACCGACCGTATAGCGGCGGCAGTAGGAGCGGTCGAGATGTACGGTGCGGCGGGGGATATGCTTATCATCGATATGGGAACGGCGATTACGTTCGATTCGGTCGAGGGCGGAGTGTTCCGCGGGGGCAATATCTCGCCCGGTGTCGGCTTGCGCTTCCGGGCGCTGCACGACTATACGGCCCACCTGCCGATGTGCGGCATCGCGGAGATTGGCGACGGGCTCGGACGCTCGACCCGCACGGCGATAGAACAGGGCGTCATGCGGAGCGTTCTTTATGAAATAAAGGGGTACGCGGACGAATTTTTGCAAAAAAATCCGCAAATCCGCATAATTTTTTGCGGCGGCGACGCGAAATGTTTTGTTAATCGAATTAAAAATGCGATATTTGCAAATTGCTATATGATGTATATCGGACTAAACAGAATTTTGGAGTACAATGCGACTGATTACAATAAATAGAGTGTGCAGGATTGCGACGGTTGCGTTGTTGTCCTGTATCGTCGCGCTGATGCCGTCGGCTGCCGTTGCGCAGAGCGGAAGCAGTGTCAATGCTTATTCCCCTTACACGATGTTCGGCATCGGCGAACTCGGTTCGGCGGGCAATACGGTTATGCGTTCGATGGGCGGCACGGGAGTCGCATGGCGCAGCAGTCAGATGGTCAGCACGCTGAACCCTGCGGGATACAGCGCCACGATGCGCAAGAGCTTCATCTTCGATTTCAGTGCGGAGGGCAATTTCCTCATGAACCGTCAGACCAAGTACGACGAGGCGGGCAATGCGCTGCGCACGGCCAAGAATGCGAAGAACACCATCAACTTCCACGAACTGGCGATTCAGTTCCCGCTGGCGAAGAATCTCGGATTCGGACTCAGCCTGACGCCGTACAGCAGTGTCGGTTATGCTATGACGACTACCGAGGAGAGCGAGGATATGTGGGGTACCATCGGTCGTGTGCTTTACAGCTATTCCGGTGACGGCGACGTTACGGAGGTTAAGGCCGGTGTGGGATGGATGCCGTTTAAGAACTTCTCGATAGGTATCGCCGCCAAATACTACTGGGGCAATATCCAGCACAATT
>CAZESW010000061.1:5972-7837 GCA_964514795.1 uncultured Alistipes sp. | reverse complement strand
ACCCACCCCCTAAATCCCCCGCCTGTGCGGGGGACTTCGGTCGGAACCCGCAAGGGCATACGGTTTTGGAATACCGATAGTGTAAAACTGTATATCATCGCCACATTTTACTTTCGCAATACAAAAATAACAATTTTTCTTAATGATTGTAATCGTACGCGATATTTTTAACGACGAATCGTAATTATTTTTCGTATTATGGTTACGAAATATAGCCGCCGTCAGACTTCGACCAGCCGATTCTTTATGGCATATACCACAAGACTCGCGGTATTCTTGCAACCCGTTTTTTCGAGGATATTGGCACGGTGTGCATCGACCGTGCGTTTGGATATGAAAAGCGTGTCGGCAATCTCCTGATTCGACAGACCGCGGCATATTCCGACCAGTACGTCCACTTCGCGTTCGGACAACGCCTCCGACTCCGCCGAACAGCCGCGCAGGATTCCCGACATCGAGTCGAGCAGTGCGCCGCAGAAGTAGTCGCCGCCGTCGGCAACCGTCGCTATCGCCTCGAACACCTCGTCGATTTCGGAATCTTTGAGCAAAAAGCCCCTTGCTCCGGCATCCAGCATTCGCGAATAGTAGTTCTCGTCGCCGAACATCGACAGGCATATAATCTTCAAATCGGGATTCAGCGTCAGAGCCTTTGCCGTTGCCTCGTCGCCGTTCATCGTCGGCATCGAAATATCCATGAAAACGACATCGGCATCGAGCGCAGGCAGTTCCGCCACGAAATCGGCACCGTCCGAAAATTCCGCCACCACACGACAGCCGTTGCGACCGTCGATAAGTCCTTTCAGACCGTTGCGAAACAGCGTATGATCATCGACCAGAACGATGCGTCTTTCTTTTTCCGCGCCCATCGTTTTTCTCCTTTCCGGTTGAAATTCCCCCCCCCGAGGTGTTCACACGAACGACCGCCTTCATTCCTTCGCCTTTTCGGCTGTCGATATCGAACGTGCCGTTGAGCGAATTTATGCGGGAGGCGATATTGGACAGTCCCATGCCGCAGTCGAGCACTGCTCTCGGATTGAATCCGCGCCCGTTGTCCGTATAATCGAGTTTCAACTCCGCTCCGTCGAACGACAGCGACAGATTGACCGACGTGCAGCCCGAATGTTTGAGCGAATTATTGATTAGTTCGCAAATCACGCGATACATTATCACCTCCACATCGTTGTCGAAACGCTCCTTGCGAAGATTCGTTGCGAAACGTATATCGACACCGTGCAGAGCGACACTGCGCGAAACGAAACCCTTGACACCCTGCGCCAGTCCGAAATCTATCAGCACCTGCGGCGACATGTTGTTCGAGATTTCGCGCAGCGAACGTATCGCCTCGTCGATAACGTAACTCGTATTGGCGAGAATATCCTGCTGCTCCGGCGACAACTCCTTTTTCGACAGTGCCGACAGCGACATCTTCGCCGATGACAGCAGCGGTCCGAGTCCGTCGTGAAGTTCCTTGGCGAAATACGACCGCGACCGCTCCTCGGTGCGCAGTACGGCCGTCAGAATGCGTTTGTTGAACAGCTGCCGCTGACGGCTGAGCCGTTCGATATAACTTATAAGTCTGTCTGCGAACAATACCGCAGCCGAAACACACAGCGAAATAACCAAATCGAGAATTACGAACGCGACTGAGTCTACCGCCGCACCGTAAGGCGAAAGCAGCTGACATACACGTTCGACAGACAGCGCGACGAAACCGACGATACAGAGAAACCATATCGAATTGTATTTCGTCCGCCGTATCAGCCTGATGGCGAATACGGTCGCAACAATCTGAATCACAAGAATGATAACGAGTATCACCTTCAAAAACAAACTCGACTCCATACGCACTCCTCCCGTTTATTACA
>CAZESW010000061.1:0-5872 GCA_964514795.1 uncultured Alistipes sp. | reverse complement strand
AGTATCACCTTCAAAAACAAACTCGACTCCATACGCACTCCTCCCGTTTATTACAGTTTACAAAATCTTTTCGAGCATCGCCATCTGCGAATACGCCGTCATATCGACCTGAATCGGCACGACCGAGACATAGCCGTTGCGCAATGCCCATTCGTCACTGTCGTCCGCCTCGGGTTCGTGGTTGTCGAACGCACCCGTCATCCAGAAATACTGCCGTCCGTGAGGATCTTCGCGGCGGAAGAAATCCTCGCGCCAGTATCCGCGGGTCTGACGGCATATTTTCAGTCCCTTTATCTCCTCGCGCGGAATTGCCGGAACGTTCACGTTAAGGCACAGCGGCATCTGCGGTCCGTTCTCGAATATCGCCTCTGCAATCCGCACGCCGTACTCGACGGCAGCCTCGAAATCCGCATCGGCGGCATGGTCGGTAACCGACAGCCCAATTGACGGAATATTGTAGAACGACGCCTCGATAGCCGCACCCATCGTACCGGAATACAGCACGTTAACCGCCGAATTGGAACCGTGGTTGATGCCCGAAATCGCCAAATCTATCTTCTCGTCGACAAGCAGATGGTCGAGCGCGATTTTGACGCAATCGACCGGCGTTCCCGACACGGCATAGACCGTCACGTTCTCCTCGTCGCGCACCTTACGGAGATACAGCGGATTATAAATAGTTATCGCCTGGCTCATGCCGCTCTGCATGCGCTCCGGAGCGACCGCAATCACGCGACCGAACCGTCGTGCGACCTCGATTGCGGCGGCAAATCCTTTCGACGCATATCCGTCGTCGTTGGTTACGAAAATCAGTCTGTCCTTATTCATAGTAAAGTATGCTGTCTATTTGCGTTCCTGCTCGGCATCCTTTTCGAGTACGTCGTCGCCCTCCCAGTCGAACATCGGGAATTCGCGGCAGCCGCCCAGCGAAAAGCGGGTATAGGTAATCGGCAGTCCCCGGCTCAGATAGACCTGCTCGTAGGCGGTCTTGACCGACAGAACCTCGTCGGCATAGCCCGAACCGTAGATGTCGTTGTTGGCGACCTCGCACGGCAGGCCGAAGCGGCGGATAACCTCCGACGTATAGTTGAACAGATGCTGGGAGTCGGTTTTCAGATTGATGAATCCGTCCGCAGCCAGAATATGCGAATAGTATTCGAGGAAAACGGGCGAGGTAAGGCGTTTCTTCGCACGTCGGGTTTTGAGCTGCGGGTCGGGGAACGTTATCCACAGTTCCGACACCTCGCCTTCGGCGAACATCGACGTTATGAACTCGATACGGGCACGCAGGAAGCCTACGTTGTCCATTCCGCGTTCGGTCGCGGTCTTCGCACCGCGCCACATTCGCGCACCCTTGATGTCGATGCCGATGAAGTTCTTGTCGGGGTTGCGTTCCGCAAGCGCGACCGTATATTCGCCCTTGCCGCAACCGAGTTCGAGGACTATCGGCTTGTCGTTATGAAAGAAATCGCGATGCCAGTTCCCTTTCAGCGGGTGGTCGCAGCGGAACATCTGCCCGAACTCCGGCTGCACGAAGCAGGCGAAAGTCAGATTCTCCGCAAAACGTTTAAGTTTATCCTTTCCCATATCTCTCTACTCCACTTCTACTCTTTTTCGATGTTTATGCCTATCGCCTCCACTCCGCGGACAGACTGCGCCGGCTGTATCGTGAACAGATAATATCCGCTCTGACCGAGCACCGAACGGCGTCGCCACGCTATATTCTCGATTGCCGAAACCGCAGCCGCCGAATACGGAAATTCGGGACGGACGACGACGTGTTCGGCGAACTGTCCCGCATCGGGCAGCGAAACCGCGATGTCGAGCGGCAGCGAATCGCAGCGGAAATCGTCGTTATAGCGCAACACGACCGACAGCGTCCGCATCGACAGCGTATCGTCGTTACGCACGACGAGCGTCACAGGTTCGCTCCACTCCTGCGGATTGACCTCGGACATTACCGTCGGCTGCGGCGCGATACATCCCGCTGCGGCGAACAGAATCACAACCGCGAAAACGACTTGTCTTACCGAGGGTGTCATGGCTTTTCTTTAAGGTCGTTAAGGACACTAAGGCCCCTAAGGTCTCTAAGGATTTTAAGATTTATCGCTGCCGTTGTTGTCGCCTCCGCTATTTCCTCCGTTCGGACGGTTGTTGTTGCGGCGGCGATTGTTGTTGCGGTTATTCCGATTGCGGTTGCCGTTGTTCGGACGATTCTCGCCGTTTCGTTTCTCCGCATTCTCATTGCCGTTGCCGCGGTTCTCGGTGCGCTTTTCGGCATCGCCTGCTTCGGTGCGAGGCGCATCGCTTTTCGCCGCACGGTTCTCGCCGTTGCGGGGTGCGTTACCGCCGTTGTCGCGGTTGCGGTTGTTGTTATTGCGGTTCTTCTTGCGCTTCTTCGCCTTGTCGAAACGGGTGATGCTGTCCTCCTCGGTGCGGTATGTAGGCTCTTCGACAACACTGTTCGCCTCTGCGGCATCGACGATGCTTTCCACCTTCTTGCCTGCACGGTTGAGCGACAGAATCTCGCGGACACGCGACACGGGAATCGTCACCACGTTCGCCATTGCGTCCTTGCTGCTGCTGAACGACATCGTATGGGCGAGAATATCGGTCTTGACGAGGTAGTATTCGCCGTCCATGGCCTGCAACGGCTCCTTGATGCGCGGAATCGAACGGCGGGCATCGGCATATACGTCGTATTCGTACATCAAACAGCATTTGAGTTTGGAGCACTGACCGGCGAGTTTCTGCGGATTGAGCGACAAGTCCTGCACACGGGCGGCATTGGTCGTGACGCTCGAAAAACTCGAAACCCACGACGCGCAGCACAACTCTCTGCCGCATGCACCGATACCGCCTATGCGTCCCGCCTCCTGACGTGCACCGATTTGCTTCATCTCGATGCGGATATGGAACTGCTCGGCGAAAACCTTGATGAGTTCGCGGAAATCGACACGGCCGTCAGCTATGTAGTAGAATATCGCCTTGATTTTGTCGCCCTGATACTCGACGTCGCCAATCTTCATGTCAAGCCCCATCTCGGCGGCAATCTGACGTGCGCGAATCATCGTTTCGTGTTCGAGCGCGATAGCCTCCTGCCAACGCTCGATGTCGTACGGCTTCGCCTTGCGGTAGATTTTCTTGTACTCGCCGTTGAACGGGTTGAACCCTACGCGCTTCATCTGCTTCGCCACCATGTCGCCCGTGAGCGAGATGATTCCGATGTCGTGGCCCGGGCTCGCCTCGACCGCCACGATGTCGCCTATCGAGAGCGGCAGATTATTGACGTTCTGATAATAGGAACGGCGTGTATTCTTGAACCGCACCTCGAAAATATCGGTCGGCAAATTGACGGGATAACCCTCCATCCACGGCGTTTCGTGCAACTTGAAGCAACCCTCGGCCGCAACGGCCTGTCGCTCACCCGATTCATTGGTCGTGAAGGCACATCCGCGACCGATTTCGGGTTTGGTATATTTGGTATAGTCCATAAATTCGGCAATTTTGCGTAAAGGTAGCAAAAAAACCGCTGATGTGAAAAAAATTTTCTCAATTATCGCTCCTGCGCAGTGATACGGCGCAGCGTACTGCGTACACGCAGCGAATAGAGAACGGCTGCCGTCGAGAGTCCGAAGACGTAACCGTAGATAAGTCCTCTCGCACCGAGACCGAAAGTGAATGCGAACAGATAACCGACCGGAATATTGATTGCGATATAGGCAGCGAACGAGATATAGGCAATCGGGCGCACGTCCTTCAATCCGCGCAGAACGCCGACGAGCATGCACTGTATCGCGTCGGGAATCTGATAGAGAGCGAATAGGATTATCATCTGTGCGGCGAGAGCGACGACATCGGCATTGTCGCTGAATGCCAGCGGCAGCCAATGTCGGAATGCGACGAAGCACGAAGCCACGAAGATATTCCATACGACCGCCATTTGGAGCGTCGCGCTTATCGCCTTGCGCATCTGGTCGAAATCGCGCAGTCCGAGGCAGTGCGACACGCGGATAGTAGCAGCCGAACCGAGCGAAAGCACGAGCATGAAAGTGCAGTTGCCGTAGGTTACGCCTATCTGGTTGGCACTTATCGCGACCGAGCCGAACCACCCCATCATCACGCTCGTAACCACCCAGGCCGAGGCTTCGAGCACCATCTGTCCCGCTATCGGCAGACCGATTTTCAGCAGCGTAAGGCTGTGGCGCACCATATTCGCAGTACGCGAAAAGAGCGCGAGATAGTCGCGGAACTTGCGCACGCAGACGAAATATGCGATGATGAGTATCGGATTGACGATACGGGCGACGAGCGTCGCAAGTCCCGCACCGAACACGCCCATAGGAGCGAATCCGCAATGTCCGAAGATGAATACCCAGTTGAGCAGGATGTTGAGCAGATTGGTCGAAACGAGAATCGCCATAGCCACTTTCGTATTGCCCACGCCTTCGAGAAACTGTTTGAACGAGGCGAAAAGCATCGTCGGCGGCAGCGTAAGAGCCATAAGGCGATAGTACGGAATCGCCATATCGACGACCTCGACAGGCTGACCGAGCCGGTAGAGCATCGGTGCGAGCGACCATTGCAGCGCGGCGAGCACGAAGCCGAGCACCGTATAAAGCACTATCGCGCTTTGGAGATAACGGGCGGAACCCGCTCTGTCGCCGCGGACGAAGATTTCGCCGACGAGCGGAGTGATTCCGAGCGAAATGCCCAGTCCGAAGAAGTAGATTATGTAGCCGATGATTCCGCCGAACGACACGGCGGACAACGGCGTCGTATCCTCACCGCCGAAAGCACCGACCATCGCATTGTCGGCGAACGTAGTGGCGATAAAGCCGAGTTGCGACAATGCGACGGGAATCGCCAGTCGGAGATTGGCGATGTACTGCTCGCGATATTTGGCGAAAAACGTCATCGGGCGGCAAAGATAGCGTTTTTCGCCGAATCGGCAAACTTCGCGTCCGCCGCTAATGATAATCCACCAGATTGTTCATCATCGCGTAGACCGTCAGTCCCGCTACGGACTTGATGCCCGTCTTGCGGGAGATGTTCTTGCGATGGGCGATTACCGTATGCACCGAGATATTCAGCCGGTCGGCTATCTCCTTGTTAATCATTCCCTCGGCGATAAGTCCCAGCACCTCGCGTTCGCGGTCCGATATTTCGTTGTTCTCGCGGCGGGGTTCCATCTCGTACCTGTCTATCGCCTCACGCAGTTTGCGTTCTATGCGCTCCTCGTCGTCGTAGATGCTTATCGTGCCGTCGAACTGGCGCACCAGCCAGTCGGCAGAGGCATTGCTCACGAGGCAGACCACCGTTTTGTTCTGCAATTCGGGATATGCCGAATATATCCGTACGCGCGAAAGCGGCACGAAGAACGACGAATCGACTATCAGCACATCGGGAGTAACCGCTCCGATGCGTTCGATGCACGACTGCATGCCCTCGACCGTTCCGGCGAACGACATGTCGGGCAGACGGTCTATAATTCCTGCGAGCCCCTGCCCGACAATGCGGGAAGGTGTCGCAATCAAGACTTTTCTGTTCATATATTTTTCCGATTTTCCGGTTTCACAATTGAGAATCCTCCGGGCCGGTGCTTACGACCGGTCGGGGCGATTTTATGAAAGCGGAAATACGGGAGGTGCCCGCAGCGAACGGACGCACGAGAACGAATCGGCGACGACGACATCGGCACGGCATATAACGCCCGACACGACGGAACCGACGGCCACCGCAACGGAATCGGCAGCCTTTTCGGCGACCGCACCGTCGAGATAGTCGATAAGCGAACATGCGCTCTGCGAGTGGGTGTGATGTGAATCGGAATAAGGGTGCGAGTGCGTAACCTTGCCCCACGAGTAACTGT
>CAZESW010000060.1:2681-7866 GCA_964514795.1 uncultured Alistipes sp. | reverse complement strand
CAGAAGAATTTCTTCGACACCTCGGCTGTCGAATCGGTTATCGACCTCGTGCTGAGCGTCAATCCCGATGCCTTGATGGTTATCAAATCGACCATTCCCGTCGGATACTGTCGCAGTCTTTATGTGAAATATGCGCAGAAGGGTGTCGAGAAACTCAATCTTCTGTTTTCGCCCGAATTCCTGCGCGAGAGCAAGGCTCTGTACGACAATCTCTATCCGAGCCGCATCATCGTCGGCGTCCCGAAGATTATCGATGGCGAGATGTTCGCCGAGGAGAATGCCGCGATACGTCAGCTCGCCGACGTGGCGTCGTTGGAGCAGGCCGCCCGCACGTTCGCCGGTCTGTTGCAGCAGGGCGCAATCAAGGAGAATGTCGATACGCTGTTCATGGGTCTGAAAGAGGCCGAAGCAGTGAAACTCTTCGCCAATACCTATCTCGCCCTCCGCGTAAGCTATTTCAACGAGCTCGACACATACGCCGAGATGAAGGGTCTGGACACCCAGTCGATTATCGACGGCGTATGCCTCGACCCGCGCATCGGCACGCACTACAACAACCCGTCGTTCGGCTATGGCGGCTACTGCCTGCCGAAAGATACGAAGCAGCTGCTGGCGAACTATGCCGACGTGCCGCAGAACATGATGTCGGCAATCGTCGAGTCGAACCGCACGCGCAAGGATTTCATCGCCGACCGCGTATTGGCGCAGGCGGGCTATTATACGGCCAACAGCGCGTGGAACAGCGCGGACGAGCATCCGGTGACGATAGGCGTCTACCGACTGACGATGAAGTCGAACTCGGACAATTTCCGCCAGTCGTCGATTCAGGGCGTGATGAAGCGCGTGAAGGCGAAGGGTGCGCAGGTGATTATCTACGAACCGACGCTCGAAGACGGCACGACGTTCTTCGGCAGCCGTGTTGTGAACGACCTCGCGGCGTTCAAGGCGCAGAGCGATGCCGTTATCGCCAACCGCTACGACTCCTGTCTGGACGACATCCGCAATAAAGTATACACCCGCGATATTTTCAAACGGGATTAAGGGTGGGGTGCTTATATCTTTTTAAATCCTGCGGTCGAAACGCCGCAGGATTTTTGTATACCTATATAAAAAATCGGACGGCACAAGTGCCGCCCGACCGCTTTTGCATGACGCAAAAATGCTATTTAACTGCTTTTACAATCGCCTCGAATGCTTTCGGCTCGTTCATCGCCAGGTCGGCCAGAACCTTACGGTTAAGGGCGATACCTTTGGCGTTAATCTTACCGATAAATTCGGAATACGTCATTCCCTGGGCGCGGACTGCGGCGTTGATACGGGTAATCCACAGCGAACGGAATGTACGCTTTTTGAGCTGGCGGTGTGCGTAAGCAAACTGCAAACCCTTCTCGACGGTGTTTTTCGCTACCGTCCAAACGTTTCCCCTTGAACCAAAGTTACCTTTGGCAAGTTTCAAAACCTTTTTTCTTCTTGCGCGGGACGCAACAGCATTGACTGAACGTGGCATAATTAAAAGTTTTTGATGGAGTTGATAGCGGTGCGCTTCTCTCGCACTCTTTAGGGCTATGTCGCTCCGTGTTAATAAATTGTGTTAATTGTCCGACCGGTCGTTATTTAACCAGCAGGCTCTTGATTTTTGCCTCGTCGGCAGACGAAACGATACCCGAATAGCAGAGGTTACGCTTCTGTTTTTTAGTCTTTTTGGTCAGGATGTGACTGTGATAAGCGTGCTTGCGCTTAATCTTACCTGTGCCGGTGAAAGTAAAACGCTTCTTTGCAGCGGCATTAGTTTTCATTTTTGGCATAATTGTAAAATATTTAGTTAAACATAGCGGGCAAAGATAACTCTTTTTTCGTTACCGTGCAACACTATCGGCGATTTTTAGCACAAGATTAAAGACTTTAAGGTGATTAAGGTATTAAAAAAATAATTTTGCTTTTGCGCCCATTTATTTTTACTTTTGTACCAAATTTATAAATACCGACTTATAATGAACAAATTTACCAAACTTGCACTTTGCGCAACCGTTCCTTCCGTTGCCGCAGTACCGGCCACCGCAGCCGGCAAAGCCGACAAGGCGAAGAACGACAAGCGTCCCAACGTGATTTTCATCCTCATGGATGATGCCGGACACGGCGATTTCGGCTGCTACGGCCAGACCAAGACCGAGACTCCGAACATCGACGCTCTCGCCGAGAACGGAATCCGCTTCACCAACATGTATACCGCCGCTCCGGTATCCTCGCCGTCGCGCTGCTGCCTGCTCACGGGTATGAACTCCGGACACGCACAGATTCGCGACAACGAGGAGGTGCAGGAGGGCAACCCTCGCGTATGGTACTACGACGACGTTTACATGGACCCTACACTCGAAGGACAGTATCCGCTTCATGCCGACACTCCGACCCTCGGTACGGAGATGCAGAAAGCGGGTTACCGCACAGGTATGGTCGGCAAATGGGGCGTCGGCGGACCGGCGAACGAGAGCAAGCCTTGGACCATGGGCTTCGACTTCTACTACGGCTGCATCTGCCAGCGTCTGGCTCACAACTACTATACTCCGTTCTACTGGAAGAACGACCAGAAGGAGCAAATCAACAAAGAGTATCTCAACCCGGGTACTCCGCTCGACCAGGGAGCAGACCCGCGCGACATTCACAGCTACGACAAATATTCGAAGGACAAGATTTACGGTCCCGACGTGATGTTCGAGAACGTGAAGGAGTTTGTAAACGACAACGCCGACCGTCCGTTCTTCCTGATGTGGACCACCCCGCTGCCGCACTCTCCGTTGCAGGCACCGCAGGAGTGGGTAGACCACTACGTTGCCAAGTTCGGCGACGAGGAGCCTCTCGCGGGCGACAATTTCCACCAGAACGTATGGCCTCACAACTACTATCCTTGCCGCTACCCTCACGCGACATACGCTGCGATGATCAGTTATTTCGACCATCAGGTCGGCGAACTCGTCAAGGAGTTGAAGAAACTGGGCATCTACGAGAATACGATTATCATCTTCACCAGCGACAACGGTCCTGCCAACAACGCATCGTCGCCTACCGTTTGGTTCGACAGCGCGCAGCCGTTCCGCTGCGGCAAGGGCTGGGGCAAGCGTTCGCTCCACGAGGGCGGTATCCGCATGCCGTTCATCGCTTCGTGGCCTGCGAAGATGAAGCAGGGTACGGTCAGCGACCATATCGGCGACTTCACCGACATCATGCCTACGATTTGCGACGTTGCGGGCATCGACAGTCCTAAGACCGACGGCGTTTCGCTGCTGCCGCTGCTCTCCGGCAAAGAGAAGAAGCAGAAGGAGCACGAATACCTCTACTGGGAGTATCCGACCAAGGGCGGTATCTTCGCCGTTCGCTGGGGCAAATGGAAGGGTCTCGTTCAGGACGTGAACAAGGGCAACCGCAAGATGGAGCTCTACGACCTGACAACTCCGAGCAAGGAGGTCGAGGATTTCCGCAACAACGTAGCCGCGCAGCATCCGGAAATCGTCGAGCGCATGTGGAAGTACATCAACGAATCGCATGTGCCTGCCGAGAATCCTAACTTCAACATCAAATACACGAAATAAACGCCGATGGCGCGCAAAACCGAATTCACATACGAAGATATTCTTCGGCGCGAAGAACGACGCGGTTTCACCTCGATGGTGAAACCCGTCGGTTCTTTATGCAACATGCGCTGCAAGTACTGCTACTACCTCGACAAGGCGGCTCTGTACAACTATCACGAGCCGAAGATGGACGACGACCTGCTCGAACTCTACATCCGCCGCAATATCGAGGGCAACGCATCGCCCGTCCTGTCGTTCGCATGGCACGGAGGCGAACCGCTTCTCGCAGGAGTCGATTTCTACAAGAAGGCGGTCGCATTGCAGAAGAAATATGCCGAAGGACGCGAAATCGAGAACTCGATACAGACCAACGGACTGCTCGTCAATCGCGAATGGTGCGACTTTTTCCGCGACAACAACTTCCTCGTCGGCATCTCGATAGACGGCCCGGAGGACATCCACGACGCCCACCGCTTCGATGCCGGAGGCAAGCCGACGTTCGCCCGCGTGATGAAGGCCATCGAACTTATGTTCCGTTCGCGCGTGGAGTACAACACCCTCTCGACGGTCAATGTCCACAGCGAGGGCCGCGGCCATGAGGTCTACCGGTTCCTGCGTCAGATAAGCATGTTCATGCAGTTCCTGCCGGTGTCGGAACTCGTTTCGGACGGCTTCATCCAGTCGCCCGACAAGGAGAGCGCGCAGATTGCGCCGTGGTCGGTGTCGGCCAGCGGATTCGGCAAGTTCATGTGCGACATTTTCGACGACTGGGTATTGAACGACGTCGGCGAACGATACGTCCAGTTGTTCGACGCCACGCTGGCGAACTATGTCGGTGTGCAGCCGTCGATATGCTCGTTGTGCGAAACATGCGGCACTGGACTTACCGTCGAGCACAACGGCGACGTATACGCCTGCGACCACTTCGTATATCCCGAATACCGGTTGGGCAACATCCATACGGACGCATTGAGCGACCTCGCGTATGGCGACCGCCAGTTCGAGTTCGGCGTGCTCAAACGTTCGTCGCTCCCGCACCAGTGCCGCCACTGCAAATACTATTTCCTCTGTCGCGGCGAGTGCCCGAAACACCGATTCATCAAGGACTCGACCGACGAATACGGACTGAATTTCCTGTGCGAAGGCTACAAGATGTTCTTCGAGCATACCGAACCTTACATGCAGCGCATGAAGGCGCTGCTGCTCGAACGCAAATCGCCGTCGCTCGTGATGGAGATGGCACGCGAGAGAATGAAACGATAAGGACTAAGGTCCATTAAGGTCGGCAGCGGAAAAGCCGCCGCCATAAAGTTGCGAAGGCAGACACAAAAGTGTCTGCCTTCTTTAATGACCTTAGAGACCTTAGGGACCTTAGGGACTTTAAGAAAACTTCCGTCATTCACCGCGACACATACCGCCCCGCCGTGATGAATGATGCGAGGTTTTCAAGGCTTGCGAGATACGAGAATGAGGAGTTTACTCTGCGTAAATGACGAATTCGAGTACGAGCGTAACGCCGAAAACCTCCGTCATTCATCACGGCCGCAAGCGAAGCACTCGAACCACGGATTATGCAAATCCTCCTTGTTGTACTTCAACACGCCGTGGTCGGGAAGCGA
>CAZESW010000060.1:0-2581 GCA_964514795.1 uncultured Alistipes sp. | reverse complement strand
ATTGGTTTAGTAAAGGTAACGCTATTTTGGCACATTTCATAATATTGAACGCTAATTTTTTATAAAAATTGTATGTCGCCGCGACAAAAGCTCTCCAAACGCCATTTCCGGACATCAGACGGCCCGAAACATACATCAGTACCGCGACCGTCACAGCCATATTCGCCGCAATCGCGCCGACGGCGGCACTCCCTTTCGCCGCAGCGACCGCGATAACGGTCGCCGTCGCAACGGGCAATGCTGCCGCAATGAACGAAAACGGCACGGGCGGCATTCCGGAGATGTAGTCGGCGAGAGGCTCGTCGATTCGGCACACCGTCCCGCATCCGCCCGCGAGAAGCCGCCGCAGATTGCGGAATCCGCCGCAGCCGACGACCGATTCGAGCGCGACCATTGCGAGCGGCGCCCCTATCGTCGTCACCGCCGCCGCGACGGAGTAACAGCGGTACAACCCGACCTCCGACGCCATGCGTCCCGCGGCATAAGTCCGTACAGACGCACCGGCAGGCACGGGCAGAATATAGTCGAACGAAGCGACGCACGCCGCGGCATCGTACATAGCAGACAAATCGCCGTGCGCCATGTCCAGCATCACGAGCCGCCGGCATGTACGGCATCGCGAACGGTAAAGCCGGCGCACCCCCTCGACGGGCAGCGTTCCGCACGGCACATAATCGACCTCGACAAGTCCGTAGCGTTTTACAATGTCCGCGGCTGTATCGGCATCGCGCTCCGAATCGACCACCGCAACGACCTCCGACATCGGATATGCCGTTCCGAGCAGTGCCGACACGGCATCCGCGGAGGGTTCGGTACAGACCAGCGACACGCCGATATTGCCGACGGGTGCGCTCACCGAAGCCTGCGACATCATCATCAGCCGTTCGCGGTTCTCGCCGCGAGCGACACGGACGGCGAACATCGCCGCAGCGACCGCCAAAGCCGCCGTAATCAGAAAAGACAACGCCCAGACCGCCGTCATACGATACTGCGTTTATAGGATTTGAGCACCGTTTCGAACCATAACCGTTCGTCGCGGCGGAAGAGTGCCGCGAGTGCCGACGACGAATAGCCCGAAACGGCGAAGTGACGGTATATCGACCTGCGCAGCGGCACGGGCAGTCCGCGGACATATACCCTGACGGCAGGCACGGCGACATCGCCGTGCAGGGAGCCGAGCAGCAGCACGGCATCGGTGCGCAGGTCATCGTCATCGCCACTCACAATATCGAGCAGGGCAGGTTCGCAGTCGGTGATGCCGAACTGGCGGACTATCTGCATCCCGAACATGGTCAGATTGTGGTTGCCCGATTTCAGCAGCGGAGTATACGCCACAGGACAGACACCCCGGCGCAGGAGAGTCATTATCTCGGCTGTTTCGAAATGCGAGAGACGTTTCTTTTCGACCGCAAGACGGCGAATCGCCGAACAGTGGTCGGAAGCGAGGGCAATCATGAATGCCTGAAAGCGCACGAAACGGTTGCGGTCGTTCAGATATCGTTCGCAACGCGCGGCCGCCGACTTCGACGGCGGCAGTTTGGCGGACATGGCGAGATAGCGCGCCCGACGGCAACCGCGGCTGTGCCGCGCCTTTTCGAGCAGCGTTTCGCGCACCGAATACCCGTCTGCAATTCCGTTCAAACGGTCGGCGCATTCAAGTCCGAGATTATCGGCGGCGAAGGCGAGCGATTCGGCGACGACCAACGGCGGGAAATCGCCTATGCAGCCTGCATACGACGGTTCGGAATCCGCCGCGACGACCTGCGAAATGCGGAATATGCACTCCACACGCTTCGCTTCGCGGTGTTTTTCGCGGCGACGGTCGGCGAAAGCCGCGAAACGCCATACGCCGAACGCAGCGAGAGCCGCCGACACCGCCGCAATATAAAAGAGGCAGAACGTCTCAATCATGACACCTCCCCGAACCTTTTCCTTTTCCGCACAACTTCACTATCAGTCGCGACGGCTCGACGGGCAGCGACACATACTGGTCCACGCCCGCACCGAGCAGCGCCACGACCGTATCTTCGGTAAGGTCGGCGGACATCACGAAGATTCGCGGACCCGCGAGCCTCGACCGACGGATGCGGGCGACGGAATCGGTGCCGTCCATGAACAGCCGCACGTCATCCACTACCACGCTGTCGAAAGTTCCGCAGCGGCAGCCGTCGAGCAGTTCGCCGACGCACGCTGCTCCGCAAATTTCGGTTCCGCGGCCCGAAAGCAGCCCTGCGACCAAGGCTCGAAACCGTGCCGAACGCGAATAGACAAGAATTTTTTTCATCCGCAGTTTACGTTTTGAACGCCCTTACGTTTCCCAAAAATATGCCAAAATCGCCGAGGCGGCAAAGGCAATAAAGTGTTTAAGGTTACGGCGGCCAAGCCGCCTTTAAGGTATTTAAGGTATCTAATGTTGCCGCTTAAACACCTTAAACACCTTAAACACCTTAATTACCTTATTTTCTCGCCGACCGCTATCCCCCTCCCGAAAAAATCTGGCGATTATATACAATTCTACACTAACGATATTCCAAAGCCCTATAACCTTGCGAGTTCCAACCTAAGTCCCCCTCACAGGAGG
>CAZESW010000059.1:0-7941 GCA_964514795.1 uncultured Alistipes sp. | reverse complement strand
AATATTTTCGTAACGCACAACACTCACCGTGAGGCATCGCCCGAAAACGATTAAAATAATCGGGACAGGTCTTTGCAGATAAAAAAATCGCGATGACGAATCATCGCGAATATAGGGCAGGTGGGTATCGGGTCCTTTACGGCATCTCGATATCGTGTTCGGCGAAACGTTGGCGGTCGTCGTCGTTCAGACCGATTTGGATGTCGAAAGCGACTGCTTCGTTGTGGTCGTTCAGGTAGTATCGCTCCGCCGATTTGTCGAATTTGCAGTTCACCAGCGAAATGCTGTCCTTCAAATATCCGCTCTTTATCGACGCCATGTCAGCTATCGTGTGGAACATCGAGTGCGTCGTCGCTGCCGCCCATTCGTGGTCGCGGGCTGCGAGCACGCGCTGCGGATAACGTTCGGCATAGTACGGCGAGAACCATGCGATGCTCGGAATATGCAACTGATAATAGGTTACGGTCGGCGAAGCGTGCAGGAACCGTTCGCGCCGGTCGTCGAGAATATCCTCGCCGTGGTCGGAGCAGTAGAGCAGTGTTGCGCAGGCATCGAGCGAGGCGAGATAGTCGATTATTTCGTCGATAACCGTATCGGTGTAAAGTATCGAGTTGTCGTAAGCGTTTACGAGCAGATTTCTGTTCTTCTTGGATATCGACACGTCGTCATCGGGAGCGAATTTCGCGAACTCCTCCGGATAACGCTGGTGGTAACTGAAATGCGAGCCGTAGCAGTGCAGGATGAACAGCATGTCGGCTTCCGTATCGCTGTCGATAATTCGGCGCATCATGCTCAACAGTTGCAGGTCGTAACGCGGAGCACCGATATATATGCGTTCATCCGCCTCGTTGGCGAGCAAATCGACCATCGCACCCTGCGGCGACTGGTTGGATATGAAATAGGTCTTGAATCCCGTTTCGGCAAAGAGTTCGGCCAATCCCTTGCGGTTGTACAGGTCGGCACGGTCTTTCGCTCCGACGCTCGACAGGAACAGCGGTACGCTCTTGTGCGTCGTGTTGCTCTGTGTCAGAATATTGTGGAACACAACGATGTCGTCGCGCTTTTTGAGCCGCGGGTTGGTCGGACGGTCGTAGCCGTATATCTCCCAGTTCGCGGCACGCGAAGCCTCGCCAATCATGTAGACGTATATCTCGCGACGTTTCGGATTGTCGGTACGGACTGCATTATAACTGAAATCCTTCGACGTGTCGGTGAAATTCTGTATGCGACGCTGCTCGTAAAGGCACAGTTTCAGATTGTAGAGTACGTTCGCCGGGAAAACCTCTTTGAGGAATACGCTTCCTCCCCCCGCGGAGTGTGCCGGAATCAGCGCGATAACGCCCAGTCCGCCGATGGAGATGCCAGCATAGATGAAAATCTTGCGCATCGTGCGGGTTATACGGTAGCGACGGTGTGCGGCGAATATGGCATAGACGACTATCGGTCCGTAAATCGCGACGACGGTCGAAACCGCCGGTGTTATGTTCGACAGCAGTTCCGTAGCCTCGCCCGGGTTGGTCGTAAGCAGGTTGATGAACATGTCGGTAGCGATAATCGAGTTACCGAACATGTAAAGCAGTACGATTTGGAACGAACACAGAATCATCACCCATATCAGCATCAGAACCGGCACTCCGGTTCGGCGAATCATCGAACCCGTTATCATGTAGAATCCGAGCGGCAGCAATATTCCCGCAGCAATCGACCAGCCGCCGTACATTTCGGTTTTGGCGAGCACGAAATTCGGAATCATGGCAGTGATTATGAAATAAATCAACAGAGCCAATGCCTTATACGACGATGTCAGTCTGTATTTCATGTCAGAATGCTTCATTTATCGAGAATAAGAATCCGCTGATAAGTTTACCCTGAACGCGGCCGCCCATTCCGTAGTCAGCGCGTATGTTTACACGATTTTTGAACTCCCATCGCAGACCTATGCCGTAGTTGGGCATCGTCTGTCCCCAGTCGAACATGCTGAACGACGAGAATACGTTACCTGCGCCTCCCCATGCGGTCATGCCGATGCGACGCCATATACGCTGTCGCAACTCCGCCTGAACCATTATGACGCTGAGGTCGGTGAACCGTCCCTGATAGTATCCGCGCATGCGCTGCGAACCGCCCATTTGCGCATAGAATACCCATGGCGTGGTCTGGCTGTTGAACTCGCCGTAAAGGTCGAGCGCGATAATGGCACCCTTCCACAGTTTATGATAGTAATCGACGGTAACTTTCGTAGCCCACGTGGTCGAACCTATGCTGCCCAGGGCCTTCGGGCGAATCATCTCCTGAAACGAGACGTACAGTCCGCGGCTCGGATTGGGTATGAAGTCGCGGGAATCGTATTCGAGCACAACGGACAGGCCGGTAGCGGAGTAGTGGCTTTTCTGCCAGTCGAGATATGATATGGGAGCCTTGATTCGTTTGCCGCAATAGATGTAGTCCAGATTGGTCTGCAATCCGGCGTATGTGTTTTTGAACAGACGGTGCAGATACTTTACTTCGACCTGATATTTATTCGCCAGATAACTCGTTCGCGGATTGTGCGTTGCCGCATAGTGTCCCAATCCCCAGAAATCGGTCGGCTGGGACGAGAAACTTACATTGTAGAGCAGTCGGTTGCGGTCGTCCTTGAAGATATTGCTGCCCTCGATGCCGACCTTGTAGAATCCGATTATTGATGCCGTCGCGTAAATGGATACGGCGGATGCCGGAAGCGACCGGTTCTCCTTGTCGATACGGTACAGTCCGGCTGCGAGCAGGCCGATGCTCAGGCTCGTACTGTTGGAATACGAAGGTCCTCCGACGAATGTGAAGTCGATTTTCTTGTCGAAACTCTTGTCCTTGGAACTTTCGGCGAAATAATTTATGAATCGCTTGAAAAAGTTCGGTTTCTTCGCTTCATTTTTCGTCGCTGACGAATCCGCCTGTATTGTGGCGGCAGTATCTGGGATCGGCAGTGTAATCGGCGTATACTTGTATCGGATGGTGTCCTGCCCGTTGATGAACAGGCTGTCCGTCTGCGCCGAAACATCCTGCATTATCGCCGCAGTGAACGATAATGCAAGAATCGTTGTGGCGATATGACGCATCAGTGTCTGTATTTATCCACGACGCGGTAGAACTCCTCCTTGTCGGCCTCGCTCAGTTCGCCTTTCTTCATGTAGACGAGTTCGCCCTCTTTCGTTACAATAAGCAATACGAAAAGATTGTTGCAGTCGCCCAGTCCCCACTCGGTGCAGAGCGTTCTGTTCTGGTCGGCGAGCACTGTCGCTCCGTTCTTGGCGGTACGCTTTTTGGCCATAGATTTCACGATTCCGTTCGGAAATCCCGAATCTTTCAGATTCATGATGCCGAAACCGTATATTCCGTCACCCTCGGCGCGGTGGTTCTCCTCCATCTCCTCGGTGAACTCCTGGTTCTGCTTGTGCTTGTCGGGGTCGATATAGAATATCATGAGATTTTTCTCGCCCCACATCGGGAGAGTGGTCTCGTTGTTTTCGAGGTCTAAAATCTTTACATTGTTTACCTTATGCGGTAGTTTCAGCTCCTGCGCCTGTGCCGCAGTCGAAATCACGAGAGCCGCTGCAATTAACAATCCTTTGATTTTCATAACATTTGTATTTATTTTCGGTGCAAATATAGACATATTTTTATAAGTGACGGCAAAATTAAAGCGGATTAGAACTTTTTTTGCGATAAAATCGAGAGTCGAGAGCATATCGACCGCCGCCCGCAATCACGAGCACGAGATATATTCCGACGTAAAGAATCTGACGTTCGACGCCGAGCCATCCGAGCGTGGGGTAGACGATGAAGGCATCGGCGAACATTCCCATCGCCATCATGAATGCGGCGAAATTGGTCCAGATTCCGCACATTATCATCACGGCGAACAATGCTTCGAGCGCGGTCAATATGACGAACGATGCAACGGAATCGCCGAACAGCAGCGGCGGATAGTCGCCTATTACGGCGTTGTAGGCTTGCAGTTTGCCTATTACATGAAGTGTCAGCACGGCACCTATGAACAAGCGCAGGAACAGCAGTGCATAGTCAGACCTTTTGGATTGCGGTATCATTTCGGTATGTTTTTGTTATGGGATATGGAGAGATGCAATAAATATTCCATTGAACGTCCGTAGTGCGTTTTTTGTATTTGGCATGAATTTGTACTACATTTGCGATATGAAAACAAAAGTACTTTTCGTCTGTCTGGGCAATATATGCCGCTCTCCTGCGGCGAACGGCATTCTCGAAAGCATGGTCGAGCGTCAGGGACTGACCGATATAATAGAGGTAGATTCCGCCGGAACCTATTCGGGGCATACCGGCGAACTGCCCGACCCCCGTATGCGCCGTGCGGCGTCGGCTCGCGGATATGATTTGAAACATCGTGCGAGAACGGTCCGGGAGGATGATTTTTTCGATTTCGACATGATTGTCGTGATGGACGACAGCAACTACGAGCGTGTCAGCCGGCTCGCACCCGAACGCAAATATCTCGACAAGTTGTTCCGTATGCGCGATTTCATGACCGAATTTCCGAATTGGAGCCATGTCCCCGACCCGTATTATGAAGGAGCGGACGGATTCGAACTCGTCCTCGACATGTTGGAGAACGGTTGCCGCACGATAATCGACGAGATAATGAAAAAAGAATCGTGCGATTAAAACGGGAGATTTTGCCCATACTGCGCATATGGCTCTTCAACGCAATTAGCGCGGGATGTTTGTATATGCAATTTCTCCAAATACATCACACGTTTAGAGATATTATTAATCTCCTCCCGACGGGCTTCACTCAAATTCAAGAATATCTCATTTTGATCAATACCGAGGAAACGTCTGCCCAAAAGATTCGCAGCAATTCCTGTTGTACTACTTCCTGTAAATGGATCTAAAATCCATGCGCCCGGAAGAGTTGAAGCCTGTATAATTCGAGATAATACACCGAGCGGTTTTTGTGTAGGATGCTTTCCGCAGGACTTTTCCCATTTTGCAACAGTTGGCGATCTCCAAACATCGCGCATTTGAGTGCCGCCATTAAGTTTCTTCATCAGTTCATAATTGAAAAAGTGGGGCACTTTCTGTTCCTTGCGCGCCCACAGAATATACTCTGCGGAATATGTAAAATATTTGCACGAAAGATTTGGCGACGGATTTGTCTTTTCCCATGTAATACAATTCAGTATCTTGAATCCCAACTCAGTAAGACACCGTGCCACAGAAAAAATATTATGATATGTACCGCTTATCCAAATAGTACCGTTATCTTTCAATTTATCCCGACAGGCCGCAATCCAGGCCTTGTCAAATTGGCAGTCATATTTATGATTAGACAATTTCTTTGCAAACAATCTTTTCTAATGAAAAACCTTGTTTTACTAAATATTCATGGCGTTGATTAAATAAATCTCGGGCACTTTTTATATCTCTGGCATGTTCAAATGCCAGAATTTGACAATTTTCGATATCGTTATAATTGGGAGAAAAAGTGTATCCTTCGGTCGTGTAAAAAACATAATGTTTCATATTTATTGTTTATTCAGATTATACAATGCCATTTTATTTTCATATATACTGACAAGTCTTTCATAATTAAGGAATAAAACACGATTGTCGTTTTTTAATTCTTGAAATGCACTGTAAGATAATTTCTTATTAAACTCTTGTTTCCTTTTTTCATCGGCTACAATATACATTTTAGCATTAAAGAATCTTAAATCATTAAATTTCAATAGGGAATTCTGAATGTCAGTAGAATGTTCAATTTCATAAAACATAGCCGGAAGCAAAATATTCTTTTCAAGACCAAAGTTGGAAAACCAAATTACATCTATACTGCTGCTTCTGTGTACTAATTCTTTGTAACAGAATTCAGGCATTTTGCTATGAAGCGTATCTAATTTTGATAAGGTAGTGTTAAGAAATTTTTTATTTTTATCCTGTGAGGGTATGTAGGTTTGAAAATTATCAATATTACCAATTTGCAACAGCAATCCCTGGAAATATGAGTGATTAAAATCTTGGTATATTTTAGAATTTGTATTACGTGGAGTTTCTACCATTATTCCATTGGCCTCCAATTGGTGTTGGTGTGATTTTAATGCCCATAATCCAGGTTTGATTTTGTAGATTTCGGGGCTCACTTGCACAATTCTTCTAATGCTTGCATATGGAGTTTTGGTATTCCATGAGCATTCGGGAATTTTTAATACTTCTTGATAAAGTTGTCCCAATGTTGCCACTCCACCTAAAAGTTTTAAAGTTTCTATTACTGCTTCGTGCTGTGTCATCTTTTATGAGTATTATAATGCAAATATAGCAATAACCGTTTACTTACCAATAAAATAGAGTAATAAAACGGCTATTTTATATTCTGAGCAAAGCGAAAAATATAAAAACATCTGTGTAACAGATGTTTCGCTAATGCTCAACATGACATATTTAAGATTTGTAGATAATTGACAGAGATTAGAAATCTCTCTTTTATTTTTTTAGAAATCCAGACCGACGCAGAACTGGACTGCATTGCGCATAGGATTGCCACGTCCAGCCATCGAATATGCCACGTCGAATTGCAGATGGAAGAACCGTATGCCGCAACCTATCGTTCCGTAACTGAATTTTTCGGACAGATTGCCGCCGCATCTGAATTTAAGCAGTTGCATCAGCGTATATTCCGCACCGATATTCGCCGTGAATCCTCTTACCGGTTTTGGCGAGAAGCAATAGCCCATATCGACAGCCAGTTCGAGCGAATGCGAATCCTTGACAGGCAGGAACAGCGACGAACCGACAGTTGCCGTAAGCGGCAGTTCGCAGTCGCGGTCGCCCCACCAAAATCCCGCATTCGAAAGTTTCGCGCCGACATTAACCGCCGAGCCCTCGAAAATCTTTACCGGAATCTTCGACATCAGCCCCAAATCGAAACCTATGGCGTTGGAGTTCACATTGCCTCCGTCGTTGCAGTGCAGATACCTGACGGTTGCCGCCAGTGCGACATGCTGCCCGATTTTGTAGCCGTACGACAAGTCGAATGATTTGGCGTCGGGGCGTTTGCCAGTATCGCCCAGCCGCGGTTCGAAAAAGAGCCTTGTGCCGACAGATAGCGCATGTTTTTCGTGCAGTTTGACGTATCCTCCGACAGCCATCAGCCGATGCTTGCCGAAATCTTCTCCCGCAAACATCGTATAGGCGAACGATGCCTGCACCGAATGGTATTCGAACAGAGGCGATGCCGGATTGTTGAACGTAGGGTAGGCGTCGCCCGTCGCAGAGATGCCGGCATTGCCCATAGCGGTTATTCTCGCGTCGGGATTTATCTTCATGAATCCCTGTGCGTATGCGCCAGACGAAACCGTCGCGGCGGCAGCCAGTATGAGCAATGCCTTTTTCATCTTATTGTCAATGTGTTTTTTAGCAGTTCATACCGCCGCAGCAGTGAACCACCTGTCCGCTTACATAACCCGAGAGGTCGGATGCCAGGAACAGTGCGACATTCGCAACGTCGTCCGGAGTACCTCCGCGACGGAGCGGAATAGTCTTGCACCACTCTTCGCGAATCTCTTCGGAGAGTTTGCCGGTCATGTCGGTGATGATGAATCCCGGAGCGATGCAGTTCGCACGGATGCCGCGAGGGCCCATTTCCTTGGCGATGGACTTCGCAAGTCCTATCATACCCGCTTTCGATGCCGAGTAGTTGCACTGTCCTGCGTTGCCGCTGACACCGACGACCGACGACATGTTGATAATCGAACCGCTGCGCTGACGGGCCATTACCGGAGTAACTGCATGGATGAAGTTGAATGCCGATTTGAGGTTCACGTTGATAACGGCATCCCACTGAGCCTCGCTCATACGCATCATAAGGCCGTCCTTGGTGATACCGGCGTTGTTTACCAGAATGTCGATATGACCGAAGTCAGCGACAAT
>CAZESW010000058.1:0-7959 GCA_964514795.1 uncultured Alistipes sp. | reverse complement strand
ATGGGTTTTGACCTGTTTGCGATTATCGAATCACCTGCGGTCTTTGATGTGGTAGTACATTGTCGGTACGACTTTGAATAGGTAATGTATCATTAGGTAGTGTATATATAGGACACTTCCGAGCAATTTGCACAGGACAGTTTCGAGCAACACTTTACCTGCTATCTTTAACTATGAAATCTGGATTATCGGGGCGACAAAATATCTGTTGCCCTATCTTTGAAATGTTCTACACAATATACAACAAATCCAGTCAAAAGTCAAATGTTTTGACGACTATTCTTATATGGTTTATGTGATTTTATGGAAACCTCTTGGTATCAACGGAGTATTAAATAGTATAAGATTGCATAGGAGAATTTCGACGAAACATCCCTCGCCGAGAAATGCTCAGTCAATGGCATTGCAGATTATGCATCATTCCAAAAACGGACTAACACGGGAACAGTCGATTACAGATACGCTTATCCAAATCACTGTCGATGCCTAAATTATGTGCAGACAGTAAAAGGAGGTCGGTTGCCTTATTGGTAGCCGACCCTCAAATACCTATAATAAATGTTGCATCGCTGCATCGATTTGCGCGTTCTCGAACGAATCCAAATAGATTTGAGTCGTCGATAAGTCGGAGTGCCCCAGCGACTCTGATATAAGTGCTATGCTGACGCCAGACCGTTTCAATACCGTTGCGAATGTATGGCGGGCTACATAAGTAGTCAATGGCGTTTCCAAACCTATCATTTTACCCAATACTTTCAATTCTCGATTGATTTTCCGCAGGACCTTGTGCAGTCGGTTGAAAATCTGTTGCGGGGTGATGTGTTCGTGGATATTGAGGATTGGAAAGATATAATCATCACCGTGTCCTCCTGCCGTACCGTACTTTTCGAGAATCTGCAATGCCGCAGGTACGAGTTGGAACGACAGCAGTTTCTGCGTTTTATGACGAGAGTACGACACACGACCATTCACGACATCACTGTAACGCAACCGCGCTATATCGCCAAAGTTCATACCTGCCGTGAAATAGGAGAAAAGGAACAAATCCTTTGCAAGACGTCTGTATTCTGTAGTGTGCCCCTCTGCAATTTCGAGGTCTATCAACCTCTGTATGTCGTCCTTGCCGATAGCCCTCTTGCGAGTTTTCGCCCATAAACCGCCTACCTGAAACAGTATGAACGGATTTTGTTTTGTCATCACTTTGCCCTCCTTTACAGCCTTGTTATATATGGCTTTCAATATGGCAAACCGTGTTGCGATGCTGTTATCCTTGTTGCCACGCTGACGCAGATAAAGTTCCAATCCTTTGAGATAATCCAAATCGATGGCTTCCAACGCAGTTTTAATCGATTTATAACCGTCCAGCACTTTCAAGGCATACTTGTGTTTCATTGCGGAATTATTCTTACCGAGCAATTCCAGCCTCGCTATTTCTGCTTCAAACCCCTGCTCAATAGTTATGCCGACCGCCTGAACCGCTTTTTTCTCGAACAATGTGTCGAATGTTACTGGAACATCCAACGCTTCCAGCCTGCGTATTCGCTTTCGATACTCTGTCAGTACGGCATCTATGCGGCTCTGCATATCTGCTCGTTCTGGACAATCGGCTGTCAGCATCTCTGCCTCCTTGTTCCAATAATGATGTTCAACGGACAACCCGATGGAAACGAATCTGGTGTCGCGCTCGTGGGTAAACCGAAACATCAACGGCGAGCAACCGTTCTTGTAAACCTTGCTCGTTCTTAAAACAACCTTGATTTTCATTTGCTTGCATATTGCGCAAGCGATATGGGACAGGCGATTCGGGGTACAACAAAAGGTACAACATTTCGTTCCAGAATGCACTTCTCGCCCCGTTTTACCTCGATAAACCGCACGAAAAAAGAGGTTACTTAAATTGTAACCTCTTGATTTTAAGAGCTGAATCCGAGACTTGAACTCGGGACCCCTTCATTACGAGTGAAGTGCTCTACCACTGAGCTAATTCAGCAGACGATTTGTTCGTTCGAGGTGCAAATATCGTAATTTTTTCGTTAATCCCGCAATTTATTGCAAAAATTTTACGCTCCGACTGCAATATTTTCTACGAAACAATCTAAATTTGTACTGCAAAACCTGTTTGAGATGATAACATTTCTGATTTGCCTCGCGCTGCTCGTCGCGGCGTACTTCACCTACGGACGCTATCTGGAACGCGTCTGCCGCATCGACACGACAGCCGACGTACCGAGCCGACGCCTTTACGACGGCGTCGATTACGTCCCGATGCCCCGTTGGCGCGTATTCCTTATCCAGTTGCTCAACATCGCCGGCATAGGTCCTATTTTCGGCGCGATACTCGGCGCATGTTTCGGTCCCGTGGCGTTCCTCTGGATAACCTTCGGCGGAATATTCATGGGCGCGATGCACGATTTCATTTCGGGCGTAATCCTCGTGCGCAACGACGGACTGAGCATCCCCGAAATCGTCGGACGCTATCTCGGCGGCGGTATGCGCCAGTTCATGCGTCTGTTCTCCATCGTGCTGCTCGTACTCGTCGGCGTCGTCTTCCTGCGTTCGCCCGCGAGCATCCTCGGACAGATGATTCCGCAGGTTTCATACCACACGTGGATAGGCATAATCATCGTATATTATTTCGTCGCCACGCTGCTGCCAATCGACAAAATCATCGGCAAACTCTATCCGCTGTTCGGTGCGGCGCTGATATTCATGGCTCTGGGACTTATGGGCGCAATCCTGTTCGGAGGCTACGAAGTGCCCGAAATGACGACGTTCCGCAATTTCCAGCTCGCTCCCGAATCGGTGCCCATCGTGCCTACCTTATTTATAACCATCGCCTGCGGTGCGATTTCGGGCTTCCATGCCACGCAGTCGCCGATGATGGCCCGTTGCGTGAACAATGAGGCGGAGTGCCGCTCGGTATTCTACGGCGCGATGATTTCCGAGTCGATAATCGCCCTCGTGTGGGCTGCCATAGCGATGGCTTTCTTCGGCGGTGCCGACGGACTGTCGCAAACCCTCGCCGACCACGGCAACAACGCAGCCTGGGCCGTAAATGAGATTTCGCGGGGTACGCTCGGCATCATAGGCGGTATTCTCGCCGTCCTCGGAGTGGTCGCGGCACCTATAACGTCGGGCGACACGGCATTCCGTTCGGCACGTCTTATCGTCGCCGACATCTTCCATATCGACCAGCGCAGCAAACTGCGCCGGCTGGCTATCAGCGTTCCGCTCTTCGCCGTCGGACTGGCTATAACGTTCGTCGATTTCGACGTGGTGTGGCGCTATTTCTCGTGGACGAATCAGGCACTCGCAACCGTCGTGCTGTGGTGCATCGTCGTATATCTCAACCTCGGCCGCCGCAACGTATGGGTCGCTCTGCTGCCGGCGGTATTCATGACGTTCATATGCTCGTCATTCGTCTTCGTATCGCCGCAGTTCTTCGGAATGGGGGCGACGACAACCGCCTACGTCGGCGGAGCGGTCGTTACGGCTGCTCTGACGGCGGCGATGTGCATCCGTCTGCGTCGCGACAAAAACAACAACCCGATTTAATCGCTCCGGCAAACGATGAAACGCAACATAATATTCATCATCGAACTGTTTTTCGTGACGCTTGTCCTTATGGCGTCGCAGAAAATCGTCTTTTTTATCCGTTATGCCGCACTGTGCACCGACATTCCGCCAATCGACTATCTGCGCACCATTTGGCACGGGCTCAGCCTCGACGCCACCGTAGCGGGATACATCGTGGTACTGCCGCTGCTTATGGCTCTCGCCGCAGTGTGGCTGCCGTCGCGAAAGTGGCATACGGCGACCGCTGCGGTTCTGCTTGCATACTCGGCGACAGTCGCGATTATTTTCGCGGTCAATCTCGGTCTTTACGGCTACTGGGCATTTCCGCTCGACTCATCCGTATTCCAATACCTTGCTTCGCCCAAAGAAGCCGCCGCGAGCGTTACGCCCGGTGAATGGATTGGTTATACCGTCATCGCCGTCGCATATTTTACCGTCATGGCGGTTTGTTACAGACGTCTGCTGCGTGGCTATCATCCCGAATCAAAAAGCGGCAACCGTATAATAACGTCTGTAACGCTTTTATTTTTAGGCAGTTGCGTCTTTCTGGCAATTCGTGGGGGGGGAACGTCGTTACGGCGAATGTGTCAAAAGTCTATTTCGGCAATAATATGTTACTGAACCACGCAGCGGTGAACCCCGTCTTTTCGTTGATTTCATCGGTGACTTATGCCGACGAAATCAACGAATACGCTTTCTTTGCCGACGACGAGTGCGCCGCGACATTCGAATCGTTGCGAGGAGACCGGTTGCAAAACCATGGTGCGGATACACTTCTGCGTACGCGCCGTCCCGACATAATACTGATTCTCGCCGAGAGTTTCGGCCGCTCTACCGTCGATGCCGTCATCGACGGCGAACCGGTCGCTCCGAATTTCCGGAAATTGAAAAGCGAGGGTATATACTTCGACAACCTGATAGCCAATTCGTTCAGAACCGACCGCGGCATGGTCGCAGTATTGAGCGGATTTCCGGCGCAAACCAAGTCGTCGATTATGAAAAAACCGTCCAAGAGCCGTCATTTGCCGTCCATCGCCCGTTCGCTGCGCCGCGAGGGTTACGCGACGAGTTTCGTCTACGGCGGCGATCCCGACTTCACCAATACGTCATCCTACCTCTACGGTACGGGGTTCGACCGCATCGTCGGGCAGCAGGACCTGCATATCGACGCCCCGACCTCCAAGTGGGGCTATGCCGACGACGTCATGTCGGATGTATTCATACGCCATACGGACGAATGCCGGTGTGGCGACAAACCGTTTTTCGCCGTTTGGCTCACGCTGTCGAGCCACGAACCGTTCGACGTGCCCGTGAAGCGGTTCGACGACCGCATGCTGAACTCCATGGCGTTTGCCGACGAATGCATCGGCCGAACGGTCGAAGCATTGCGCCACTCGCCCAAATGGGATGATACGCTCGTAATCATCGTCGCCGACCACGCTTATCCCTACCCTTACGGTATCGCCGGCAGCGCCGTCGGACGGCATCGCATACCGATGCTCTGGATTGGAGGTGCCGTGAAATGCCCTGCCGTCATCGATACCTACGCATCTCAGACCGACATTGCCGCGACAGTGCTTGCACAGATGGGTATCGCCCACGACGACTACTCTTTCAGCCGCGACATTTTCGACCCTCGGCTGCCCAAATTCGGTTATTATGTATTCAACAACGGTTTCGGCGTCATCGACACCGACGGTGCGACCGTGTTTGACTGTTCGGCGGGACGAACAATCTCGCCCGACAGCACGGAACGGCATCTGCATATCGGCAGAACGCTGCTCCAAACGACATACAAAACGATAGAATCATTGCAATGAAACACGCATTAAGACTCAAACCCACAGAGAATCAGACATTCTTGCTCGTCGGCAACGGCGACGATGGCGACCTCGTGCGCCGGCTCGAACTTTCGCGCGAGGAGGAGCGTCGCGGCGACTTCCGCAACGCCTGCCACGAGCGTTACGAAGCGTTCCGGCTTATCGTCGATACACTGCCCGAGGACGAGGCTGTCGAGCTCGACCGCAACCATGCCAACACCCGTGCGGGACTCGAAATAATCTACGGTTCGGCGATAGACAACTATCTTGCGGGCGATTTCGAACTCGCTGCTGCACAGGCGGAGATGCTTCTCGACTGCGACCCCGAAGATTCGCTGGGGGCGACGCCGACACTCGCCATCTGCTATATCGCGCTCGGCGAATGGGACTGTTTCGACGACATACTGTTCGACCTCGACGACCGTTCGGCGCTCAAACCGCTGCTCGAAGCGTGGGCATTGTTTGTGCGCACGGGCAAGACCGACCCGCAGGCGATTGCGAATCTGCGCCGGCATCGGGCCGTCGCCGATGAACTGCGTGCCGACGAACATCCTACGGACGACGCCTACCTGCGCGACATCTCGTCGGAACGACCGTCACAGAAGGCACTCGCCCGCGAACTGTGGTTGCAGTGCGAACCCGTAATGACTCTCTTCCCCGACTTCGCCGAGGAGCTGAAACGATTGCTGTAAAAAGAATAAGGCCTTGGGCATAAGAAATAGGCAGGCTTTACGCCTGCCTATTATAATATGGAGTTGTCGAAAACGCTCCTGCCGACCTTATAGCCGACGACATTTGTCGTCGGCGAGACCTTAAAGGCTTTAAGGACTTTAAAGACCTTAAAACCCGGCACTTCCCGACCTTCCCCGTCCGTGCCGACCCTACTTTCCGGCCAGCACCTCGGCGACGACGAATGTGCTGCCGCCTATGAACAGCATATCTTCCGGCGCGAGGATTTCGCGGGCACGGGCGACCGCTTCGGCGACGCTCGGTGCCGATTCGCAGTCCAGACCTGTTTTCGCGGCGATAGCCATCACATCCTCGACCTTTGCGGCGCGTTCCATGTCGGCGCGGGTGAAGATGTAGTGGGCATCCGCAGGCATCAGTTTCAAAATCTGCTCTATATCCTTGTCGGCGCAGAATCCCATGACGCAGCACAGACGCTCCGCCTTGCGGTGACGCAGCTGCTCGCCGACGAGCGCGAGTCCGTGGGCGTTGTGACCTGTGTCGCAGACCGTCAGCGGCGAGGTGCCGATAATCTCCCAGCGGCCGCGGAACGAGGTTATCTCCCTGACGTTGTTCAGACCCTCGACGAATGCGCGGCGGCTGATGGAGAGCGGCGTATTTTCGTGGAGATAGTCCGCCACGGCACACGCCACGGTGAGGTTGCTGCGCTGGTATTCGCCCAAAAGACCCAGCCGCAACTGATACTCCTGTCCGTCGCGGGTGCGCACCATGTCGAATATCTGTCTGCCGCCCGATTCGCTGACGTTGCGGCACTCGAACGCGTCCTGCGCATAGATTACCTCCGAGCGAAGGTCGTCCGCAATATCCTCGATTACGAGATTGTAGTTCGGATTGCGTTCGCCGACCACGACCGGAATGCTCTTCTTGATGATTCCGCCCTTCTCGCGTGCGATTTTCGGCAGCGAGTCGCCGAGAAGCGCAGTATGTTCCAAACCTACGTTGGTGATTACGCTTACTACGGGTATCACGATATTCGTTGCGTCGAGCCGACCGCCCAGCCCCGTCTCGACAACCGCGACCTCGACGTCGCTCTGCGCGAAGTAGTCGAATGCGAGCACGGTGGTCATCTCGAAGAACGAAAGTCCGCAATCGACCATGTCGCGGCGGTACTTGTCGACGAAATTGACGATTTTCTGCTTGGAAATCATCTCGCCGTTCACCTTTATCCGTTCGCGGAAGTCGTTGAGGTGCGGCGACGTGAACAGTCCCGTCTGATAGCCCGCCTGTTGGAGAATCGCCGCCAGCATGTGCGACACCGAGCCTTTGCCGTTGGTGCCTGCCACGTGGATTACGAAATAGTTGCGCTGCGGGTTGCCGATTTTGCGGCAGAATTCGGCGACGCGTTCCAGCCCCGGTTTGTAGGCCGTTGCGCCCTTGTCCTGAAACGAGGGCATCGACGAATATAGGAATTCGACGGTTTCTGAGTAGTTCATATATTTGAAACTGGTTCTTAATCTACGAGATAAAAACGTTTTTTGGCGCGGTATGCCACGAAATAGAGCAGGCACAGAGCCGCGATATAGAGCGACAGACGACCGATGTAGTCGCCGAAGCGGGTGTAGAACGTCACGCGGTCGTTCAGCCGTATGTCCGCCGTGATGACTCCGCGTTTGTCCCAGCCGAGCCGTTCGATGTCGTCGCCGCGGGAGTTGATGAATCCCGATACGCCCGTATTGGCACTGCGGGCTACATCGCGGCGATGTTCGATGGCGCGCAGACGGCAGAATGCGAACAGGAATTTGTGCCCCGGCGTGTTGCCCCACCAGCCGTCGTTCGAAATTACGAACAGAGCCTGCGCTCCGTTGCGGACGAAACC
>CAZESW010000057.1:0-8068 GCA_964514795.1 uncultured Alistipes sp. | reverse complement strand
CTGACTCCCAGAATATCCTCGAACGAGAAGTTCTGCTGGTTGATGTTGTTGAACAGACCGATAACCGAAACGCGGCTGTCCTCGTTGAAAATATTCACATTTCCGCCTACCATATATTTATGGTGTGAAGTGATTTCGTCTGTTTCGGGCTGATAGCCGTAACCGGCATACATCTTACCGAACTGTCCCTGACGCATATTGGTTTTCGTGACGATATTCAACGCCTTGTAGCCCTCGCCGTCATCCATTCCCGAGAACTCCGCCTGGTCACTCAACTTATTGAACACTTCGATACGGTCTACCGCCTCGGCAGGCAGCGACTTGATTGCCGTATTGACATCCTCGCCGAAGAACTCCTTGCCGTCCACGAATATCTTCTGAATGGTTTCGCCCTGCGCCTCGACCGAACCGTTGCTGATGGTGATACCCGGCATCTTCTTCAACAGACCCTCGACGTCCGAATCGTTCGACACCTTGAACGCACCGGCGTTGTAACTCAGCGTATCGCCGTTCTGCGAAGCCCGCAGCGATTTCACCTCTTTGACGACGGTTTCGATTTTCGTGGCGCTTTCGGTCATCGTAACCCGACCGAGATTGACGGTCGGCGCTGCCACCCGAAACTCCTTTGTCGTATCCTCGTATCCGAGGAACGAAGCCACGAACGTATAGGCTCCGTATTGCAGTCCCGAAATCTCGACTAATCCGTCGGCTCCCGACGTATAGTACTTCTTGTTATCGGGCGACGCGGTAGGGTATACCTCTATCACCGCACCCATTATTCCCGCCTTGGTCTTGCTGTCCGTAAGCGAGAACGACACTTTTCCTTTTTGTTGCGCGAACGACGGTATCGCGACCGCCATCAACAACAGAAACAAAAAAACACGCTTCATTATTTATTACAATATTATTTCCGTTTTGCCATATAGCCTCCGACTATTTCAAAGGCTCTGCAAAAATAACAATTATATGCGCTCACGACCTTGCGGATGCCGTGAATCGCCCAAATTGCAAGGTGAACCGACCTATTCCGCCGGTGAATCGGTAAGCCACGACTTGAATTCCGGTACGCGGGCCTTCGGAATCACGATTTTTTCGGGCGTATCGACCGTCAGATTCAGCGACAGGCGGCTGCCGAACCATACCGCAATATCCTTCACCGCCTCTCTCGAAACGATGAACTGACGATTGGCCCTGAAAAAGACATCGGCAGGCAGAATCCCCGACAAACTCTCCAAAGTGTGCTCGACGGGGTAGTGCTCGCCGCCGAAAGTGTATGCTGACACGCGCTCGTTGGCGGTATAGAAGAACGCTACCTCGTCACTACCGAGAGGAATAATTTTATCCCGGAACCGAACCAGAAACACCTGCTTACCCGATCGTCTTTGCTGCGCCATGTCCGAGATCCGAGCGTTGTATTCGCTTCGGTCGCTGCTCGTCAGCGTCCGCCACTTGTTCAGTGCCCGCACGACCTCGCGCTCGTTAATCGGTTTCAGCAGATAATCAATACTGTTCACCTTGAACGCATCCAGCGCGTACTGGTCGTAAGCCGTAGTGAAAACGATAGGGGAATCTATCTTCACTTTGTCGAAAATACGGAACGATTCGCCATCCGACAGATGAATATCCATGAACACCAAATCCGGCGCCTTGTTTGCCCCGAACCACTCGATACTGTCGGTTACGGTGTCGAGCGTATCGACAATCTCTACGTCTCCGTCGATTTGCCGCAATATCGCGCCAAGGTTCTGCGCGGCTGCGGTTTCATCCTCTATAATCAATACTTTCATAACGGTTTAAGCGGATATTTTGTTCAACGGCAGTTTCACGACGAACTCCCTGTCGTCGGCAATGACCTCTATATCTCTGCCGAGAATCAGTTTGTAGCGGCTGCTCAGATTTTTAAGACCCGTTCCCGTGCCTATCTGCGGTTCGAGCATCGGACGGCGTTCGTTGGCGACTACCAGACAGCCGTCGGACGCATAAATCCTGACGCGGAACGGATTCTTGTTGGTTATGGCGTTATGCTTCACCGCATTTCCTATCAGCGGCTGCAACGACAGGGCGGGCAACTGCCAGTTCATATACTCCTCGGCAATATCGATGTCGAAAAATATCTTGTCAGCATATCTGATTTTGAACAGATAGCAATACGACTCGGCGAACTTCAATTCGTCGCGCAAAGTTACCAGCGTATTGGTATTGCCGTTCTGCGTTATGTAACGAAACGTGTACGACAGCTGCTCGATATACTCCAAAGCCCGTTTCTCATCCTTCTCGCGGACAAGCATCGACAGCGAGTTCAGCGAATTAAAGAAGAAATGCGGATTTATCTGGCTGACGAGCATGTTGTATCTCGTCGTCAGGTTCTCGTTTTTCAACTGTTCGTTTTCGAGTTCGACCTGCTGCCGCTGGTATATCAGCACATAAATCTGCGAATATAGCAGTACCGTAACGAGCATAAACAAGCACTTCATCATCACGACGAAATCTATCACATGCGGACTTTGGTATACGAACACCGTTTCGCCCGAGAAGCGCAGAGTTACCGGAGCGAAGAAATAGGCGGCGGTCGCTATCGACGTACACAACACGCCGCGTTTGACGAATGTTTTCCAGTCCGCCCGTCTGTGGCGCATGTTCATCGCGAACAGAAGCACGAACGACACGGCGAAATAGTAGAGAATCTGATACATCATCTCGGCGAACTTCGACGTACCGTTGTAGACCGCACCATAATCGAACGGCTCTCCATTGCGGGTTTTCACCTTTTTCATTATAAGGTGCGCTCCTTCGTAGCGGAGTTGGTTGGATGCCTCGACATCCAGGATGTCGCCGTTTTTCAAATCGAGCCGGCGAACCGAACCGCGGTCTACATATATGCTGTCGCCGCTGCCGGTAATAATATAGCCGAATCCGTCGATGCTGAGCGAAAGCCGGCCCGACTCATCCTGCATGACCAGATTCGCACCACGTTTGCGACCGTTATTACGCGAATAGCCGTCGTCCTGATTGACGACGAGCAGCAGCAGATACGAGAAATTGACCACCAGACAGATTATGGCAGCGACCAGGAAGTATGCCGTTATCGACGAATCGCGGCTGATTCTCATGCGTTTCACTATTTGTTATCGTCTTCGTACCACGAAGCGTACATGCGGTAGTCGCGTGCGATTCTGCCGATGATTTCCTCGCGCTGTTCGGGTGTAACCTCTTTTACTTTTTTCGCAGGGATGCCCGCATATACCGAATTGGGTTCGAGTTTTGAATTGGACAATACGAGCGCGTTTGCCGCAATTATGCAGCCCGAAGCCACTACCGCATTGTCGAGAATCGTCGCGCCCATGCCTATCAGGCAGTTGTCCTCGATTATTGCGCCGTGAATGGTCGCATTGTGCCCAATCGACACGTCGCTGCCGATATGCGTCTGCGACGGATGCTTCGAACCGTCATACAGAGTATGAATTACGGTGCCGTCCTGAATGTTGGTGCGGTCGCCGACGGTTATCTTATTCACATCGCCTCGCAAAACCGTGTTGTACCATATCGAACAGTTCTTGCCGACGGTTACGTCGCCGATAAGTACGGCGGTCTCCGCAACGAATGTGTTTTCTCCCACAGCGGGTTCATGCCCGCGTATTTTTCTGATTACAGCCATAACCTTTATAATATCTCTTTAATTTCTATTTCGTAATTCATATTTTCCCCGTCGCGCACCACCTCAATCCGATGCCGCCCCGTTTTCTGCATCCACCCGTCAGCCGGCGTCATGCCGTCACAGCCGACAACCGTGTCGCCAAACCGCAGCCCTGCTGGGGCGATTCCGTCGCAAAGGCTCGTTACGACCCAGCCGTCGCCAATATCCGTACGGTCGATTGCCCCGAAGCCTGCCGTCTCGCATGGAAACCGCTCGTCGCACGTTTCGACCGGACGCAGCCACAAAGCCGGCGCAGCGAAATCGATTGCGAAGACAAAGCGTTCGAGGAGCGGGTTTCCAATCACGCCTGCGACATCATCACGGGAGAGATATCCGCTTCCGTCGCACGAAACATAAACCGGCACAGATGCGAAAGTCCTGCCGCCGAACTCCACCGAAGCGGCCCGGCACATTTCGCTTTCGGAATAGCCGCCGACGCCACCCGCAACCGTTGTACAGCGGACTTTGCGCCCCGCATAACCGGCGAAATCGGCCTTTCTGGCTGCCGGTGCATTGACAATCAAGTACGTACCACATCCCATATCGAGCAGAAACCGACCCGATACGACCCGTCGGTCATCGAACCGCACGCTCGCTTCGACCAACAGAAAGTCACCCTGCTTCACGGCAGGAATACGCAGAAATCCGGCTTCGGCAAGCGTATCGGGATTGACAGCCTGCAAATATCCGTGCCGCAAGTCGAACAGCACGCACGACTCGGCAAAACGGCTCAGATAATCCACTCCGAAGATTCCGTCAATCTGACGGCCCAGTATCGACTTCAAGTCAAACACCGGTGTCGTCCGGCTTTCCAAACGAAGCGTATCGACCTCGAACGATAGGGTATCGAGCGCGAGCGACACTTCCTGCCCCCGCACGCCTGCGCCATGTATGTATGCCCGACCGAGCCGCCGGAGTTGTAATCCGGAACGGACGAGCCACAGCGAATCCAGATGCAAGCCCACAGCTCCCGAATCGAAAATCAGTCGGGCAGGGAGCGAATCGCACAGCCGGGCATCGAAATAGATATGTTCCCGATTGTACTTGAAAGGCACTGCACCTGCGGGTAGAGGTTCCGCCTCGGCATTCTTCGACGCGGAACAACCTGCCGACAACATGCAGGTCAGCAACAGAACGGCGTGTATCAGCGAGCGTTTCATACGGATTTCTCCTCTTTTTTAGCCTCCTGCCAATACTCTTCGAGTTCTTCGAGCGGAATTTCGTTCATCAGTTTGTCCTTCTCCGCAACCCGTTTCTCGATATGGTTGAACCGTCGGATGAATTTCTTGTTCGTACGCTCCAATGCGTTTTCAGGGTCGATTCCGTAAAGGCGGCTCGCATTCACGAGTGCGAAAAGCAGGTCGCCGATTTCGCCTTCCAGACGCTCTTTGTCGCCGGATGCCATTTCGGTCTCCACTTCCGCGATTTCCTCCTTCACCTTATCCCAGACATCCTCCTTTTTCTGCCAGTCGAAACCTGCCGCAGCCGCTTTCTCGCTTATGCGGTAAGCCTTAACCATCGACGGCAGACTGCGCGGGACTCCGCCGAGAATGCCGCTCTTGCGAGCCTTTTTGCGCAATTTCAGTGCCTCCCAGTTCTGCTTCACCTCCTCCGGCGAATCGGCGAGAACGTCGCCGTAGACATGCGGATGGCGGTAAATCAACTTGTCGCACACTCCGTTCGCAACGTCGGCATAGTCGAACGCTCCGCTTTCGGCTCCGAGTTTGGAGTAGAACACGACGTGCAGAAGCAGGTCGCCCAGTTCCTCGCGTATGCCCTCCATATTCTCGTCCGTAATGGCGTCCACGAGTTCGAAAGTCTCCTCTATCGTATTGTTTCTCAACGAATGGAACGTCTGTTCTCTATCCCAGGGGCACTTCACGCGGAGAGTGTCCATAACTTCCAGCAACCGAGCGGTCGCCTCCAATTTCTTATCCATAAAATATAAAGCGATAATTTGCTACAAAGATACTATTTATTTAGAAACAGTTTTTATCTTTGTAGAAATAAAACCGCAGCCTAAAATGAAATTCAAACTGCTCACCGTACTTATTTTTGCGACCCAGATAGTTTGCGCAGCCGAAATTATTCCGAAGCCGGCAAGCCGCACGGCACACGACGGCACGTTCGTAATCGACGAAGCGACATCGCTCGTCTACGACTACAATCTTCGCGACGCGGCGGCATACCTTCTCGAATATATTCCGCTGCGCAGATATTCGGTTATTCCCGACGGCATGAACACCGTAGTTTTGCGAACCGACGCCGCAATGTCGGCGGAAGAGTATTCGCTCGACATACGCACCGACGGCGTTACGATTACGGGAGGCGGATATGGCGGAGTATTCAACGGCATACAGACATTCCTGCAAATGCTGCCTCCGAAAATATACTCCAAGCACTGCCGTCTGCCACTGACAGCCGAGTGCGGCACCATTGCCGACAAACCACGGTTCGATTACAGAGGATTTTCTCTCGATGTCGCCCGCACATGGATTCCGGCAGGTAAAGTCAAGCGTTATATAGATTTGCTTGCATACCACAAAATCAATAAACTGCATTTCCACCTGACCGACGACGAGGGATGGCGCATAGAGCTGAAATCGCATCCCGAATTCGCCGAAATCGGAGGTTTCCGCGGCGGCGATTCGCCCGTATATCCGCGATACGACAAGTTCGGCGAAAAGTGGGGCGGCTACTACACGCAGGCGGAACTGCGCGACATAGTGGAATATGCCCGAATCCGCAATATCGAAGTCATTCCCGAAATCGACATGCCGGGCCACAGCAAAGCCCTCGGAGCCATACATCGGGACATTCTGTGCGGATACGCGCCCGACACGTCGAACACCAACGGGCTCGACATTCGCAACGTTTGGTGTGCCGCGAAGGAGAGCAACTACGCGCTTATCGACGACATAATCCGCGAACTGAGCGGAATATTCACCTCGGAATACATCCATATCGGCGGCGACGAGGTGAATATGGCACAGTGGCGCAACTGCCCCGACTGCCAACGGCTGAAACGCGAGAAGGGATTGGCGAACGAGAAGCAAATCGAAGATTATTTCATTGCCCGCGTAACCGCCATTCTCGCCCGTTACGGCAAGAAACCCGCCGTATGGAACGAGGCGATAGAGGGCGGAATGCTGCCTAAAACGTCGCGCGTGCACGGCTGGCAGAGCATCAAGCACTGCAAGCAATCGACCGACAAGGGATATCCAACGATAGTGATGCCGGGCGAATATTTCTATTTCGACATGAAGCAGTCCGACGGCGAAGCGGGACACACCTGGGCGGCGATTTTCGACGCGAAAAAGGTTCTGTCGTTCGATTTCGACAAATACGGTTTCACCGAGGCGCAGCGAAAGTGCGTAGCGGGTCTCGAAGCCTCGTTTTTCAGCGAAATATATATCGCGCACTCGCCCGAAAAGAGCGACTATCTCGACTATATGTTATTCCCTCGTCTGTGCTCGTTCTCCGAGGTATCGTGGAGCGACGACAAACGCGACTGGGACGCATTCTACGGAGCATTGAAAGGATCGCACTACGACCGTATGCAGGCGATGGGAATATCGTTCCGACTCTCCACGCCGAACGTGAAATACGCCGACGGCATGATGTCGGCATCCGTCGATGACGGCTCAATGCTCCGTTATTCGGACGAGCGCACGGGCAAAACATTCGCCTACACCAAACCGTTCGTTTGCGACGACCCGACGCGGATAGTTTTCCACAGCGAATACGGCACCGCCCGAAGCCGCGACATAGGCAGCAAAGAGTATTACGCCGAGCAGAAACCCGCAACGACCGTAACCGCGTCGATGCCGTGCAAGGAGAAAAACCCGATTTCCAACGCCGCCAAATACTCCAACAGCATAGCCCGCACCACACGCGCGGCACACAGCGGCGACTGGATAAGATACGACTTCACCGAACCGGTCGCATGTCGCGAAATCAAGGCTCAGACGGGGCATATTCATCTGTACCGCTGTCTGTTCCTTGCGGGACATGTCGAAATCAGCCACGACGGCGAAAAGTTCGTCCGTGCAACCGAACTTCATAACGGCGGAGCGATAATCCGTCCCGACAAACCAGTAAAATCGGTACGCATAGTCGCCGACGGCAACAGCGATGCCGAAGACGACGTAGTAATCCAGTCGTTGAGGATAAAATAGCCGAGCGGAATCTTTTTAGCCGAACGAAAATAAAAATATTACTATATTTGCATTCGTAATTAACACATATTTGCCTATGAAACATTAGCGTATTCGATACGCACATTTTAACATATTCGGAAAGCATTTAGCTTTATTCTACCCAATCCGAAAGTTTGGCGACTTAATAGACTTGGTAGGAATAACAGCGAAGACT
>CAZESW010000056.1:0-8123 GCA_964514795.1 uncultured Alistipes sp. | reverse complement strand
CTCAACCGCGACCAGCGCAACTTCACGATAGTGATGTGGCTCTTCATCATGATGGGTATCGCGCTGGTGGTCTACTTCAACTCGTCGCCGGGCGAGGTTCGCGAACGCGACTACGTCTACGCAGGTTCGTTCTATGCGTTCTGCATGTGGATAGGACTCGGAGTGCTCGCACTGAAAGATTTTCTGCAATACCTCTCGAAGAAAGACAACCGTACGGTCGCAATCGTCGCTACGGCGATAGGACTCGTCGTGCCGGCGATTCTCTGTGCCGAGAACTGGGACGACCACGACCGCTCCCACCGTTCGATGGCGCGCGACATAGGCTACAACTATCTCGAATCCATCGTCGAGAAGGAGGGTGTCAGCCCGATAATCGTCAATTACGGCGACAACGACACGTTCCCGCTCTGGTTCAATCAGGAGGTGGACGGCGTGCGCACCGACGTTCGAATAATGAATTCGAGCTACCTCGACGGCGAATGGTATGTGGACGAGATGAAATGCCGTGCCAACGACGCCGAGGGCATTCCGTTCTCGCTTCCGCGCGAGAAATATACGTTCGAGAACGACTGGTTGCAGGTAAACTCGAAGGTGGACCGCGTGGTCGAGATAAAGGACATCATCGATTTCGTCCGCAGCGACGACCCGCGCACCCGTATCGACACCGGATATGGTGCGGAGGCGGATTACATCCCGACGAAGCGAATCGCACTGCCCGTGAACAAGGACAATGCCATCGCTTCGGGCATCGTCAAGGAGAGCGACCGCGACCTGATGGTCGATACGGTCTACATCAACCTGCGCAAGTCGTCGATTTCGCGCTCGGAACTGATGCTGCTCGACATGCTCGCCAACTTCGACTGGACGCGTCCGATATATTTCACGCAGGTATATGTATTGCAGAATTTCGGCCTGCTCGACTATCTGCAATTCGACGGATACAGCTACCGCCTCGTGCCGATTCTCACGCCGTACAAGAGCGCGTGGGACATCGGACGCATCGATGCCGACTACGCATACGACAAACTGATGAACAAGATGCGCTACGGCAATCTGAACGACCCGAGAGTCTATGTGGACTACTTCACGCAGTACAACCTTATGGTTTCGCGTGCCCGCGAGGCATTCGCACGTGTTGCGAAAGAGTATATCCGCCGAGGCGACGACCAGCGGGCGGAAGAGTTGCTCGACCGCGGAATGGAGGTGCTGCCGCCGACGAAAATACGCTTCTCGGAGGCTAACACCTACCCTTTCATCGAGTCGTACTACGCAATCGGAGCCAATGAGAAGGGCGATGCACTGCTGATGGCTTACGCCGATACGCTGATAGACTATATAGAATACTATCTGCAATTCGAGGGCGTGCAGGCGGATTTGGTAACCAACATCATCGACGACAAGCTCGACGAGTTGCAGCAGCTCTACTATCTCGCGGCATACGCCGACCGCCAGGATGCCGTGCGCAGCATCAACGACTACTACCGCACCCTCGGTGCCGAGGACAAGGATTTGATTCTGACCGACAGCGAGAAGGCGGACTCGACAGCCTCCGCAGAGAAAGCGGATGATACGGACAACCGACCTTAAAGACTTTAACTGCCTTAACGCAAAAAAACGGATGAAACTCCATAAAATACTCCTGTCGGCGGCACTTCTGCTCGCCGTATCGTGCGGCAAGCACGAACCCGCCGCAGAACCCGAACCGACACCGCCGGTACAGGAAGAACCCGAAACGCCCGACAATCCCGACGAACCCGACAATCCCGACGAACCCGACAATCCCGACGAACCGAAAGACTACGTTTCGACCGACTTTTCCGCCGACGGAGAGGTCGCCGTGCTGCAACGTGCGACGGAGGGCGGCGGAATCGACATCGTGCTGATGGGCGAAGGTTTCTCCGACCGCATGATTGCCGACGGAACATACGACCGCATGATGAGGCTCGCAGCGGACGATTTCTTCGCCGAAGAGCCGTTCGCATCGTTCCGCCATCTGTTCAACGTCTACGCCGTGACGCTCGTTTCGCGCACCGAAACCGTCGGCGAGCAAGATTCCGACACGGCGCTGGCGGTCGAATTCGAGGACGATTCGACGCTTATCAAGGGCGACGACAGCGCATGTTTCATCTATGCGCAGCAGGTTCCCGAACTGCGGGGCAATGTCAGCAGGCTGAACGAAATGGTCGTCGTCGTGGTCGTGAACAAAATCCGCTGGGCGGGAACGTGCTATCCTTACGGTCCTTACTCGGTGGCCGACGGGCAGACGATGCTCGACGGCGACTACGGACGCGGATTCTCGATAACCTATTCGGCATACACCGACCTCGACGACCTGCGATACACCGTAACGCACGAAGCTGCGGGACACGGATTCGCCAAACTCGCCGACGAATACTATGCGGAGGGGGCGACGTTGCAGGACGATTTGAAATACTACTATTCATTCCTGCAAAACTACGGCTACTGGCACAATATCGACTTTTCGGGCAGTGTAGCCAATTGTCCGTGGTTCGCCTATACCGCCGACGCGCGGTATGCAGGCACTGACACGGGCTATTACGAAGGTGCGGTATATTCGCAATACGGAGTATGGCGGTCGTCGTGGCAGAGTCTGATGTTATACACCGAGGGCGGTTTCAACGTCATAAGCCGTGAGGCGGCATACCGTCGCATCCACAAACTCGCATACGGCGATTCGTGGCGGTTCGACCGCGAAAAGTTCATCGAATACGACCTGCGCAACATCCGCAAGTCTGCGGCAACAGGTATGCACCGTCCGTCCATGCACCGCGAGCGTCTGCCGCAGCCGCGAATGATTGACCGAGAAAAGACGAAACTTGTATTAAAATAAAATCATATCGTATGACCGAGAAATACAAGGTGCTTCTAATAAACGGAAGCCCAAGGACCAAAGGCTGCACCTCGCGGGCACTCGACGAGATGGAAAAGACGTTGCACGAGTGCGGAGTCGAGACGGAGCGCGTGAATGTCGGCGTGAAGGACGTCCGCGGATGCATAGCCTGCAACCGCTGCGGCGAACTCGGCAAATGCGTGTTCGACGACACGGTAAATGAAACCGCCGCCAAACTGCATGATGCCGACGGCATCGTCATCGGCTCGCCGGTCTACTATGCCGGATGCAACGGACAGTTGCTGGCATTTCTCGACCGTCTGTTTTACAGCACCTCCGGCTCGGTGAACATGGCGATGAAGGTCGGAGCCGCCGTAGTATCGTCGCGACGGGCGGGAAGCACCTCCGCATTCGACGAAATCAACAAATATTTCACCATCTGCTCCATGCCCATCGCGTCATCGACCTACTGGAACGAAGTGCACGGATTCACGGCGGAGGATGTGGAGACCGACCTCGAAGGATTGCAGACTATGCGCAATCTGGCCCGCAATATGGCATTCCTCATCAAAGCCATACGGGCGCAGGCTGCCGCTGCGGGCATTCCGGAGCAGGAGTGGGGAGCGTTCACGAGTTTCCCGGGCCGACGCTGAATGCAGCGGACGGGAACACCCGAAAAACGCAAACCGGAAATAAATAGACGATTCGTTGTCGCGAATTGACGCGAATTTCTTACTTTTGCAAAAAATACACAGAAACGATGAAACACAATCTCTCGCTTTACAATACGCTCACCCGCAAGAAGGAGGAGTTCGTACCGATTAACCCGCAGCATGTCGGAATGTACGTCTGCGGTCCGACCGTCTACGGCGACCCGCACCTCGGACATGCAAGACCGGCGATAACGTTCGACCTGCTGTTCCGCTATCTGCAAGCCGAGGGTTACAAGGTGCGCTACGTCCGCAACATCACCGACGTAGGCCACCTCGAACACGATGCCGACGAGGGCGAGGACAAGATTGCGAAGAAAGCGCGGCTCGAACAGCTCGAACCGATGGAGGTGGCGCACTACTACACGGAGCGTTACCACAAGGCGATGGAGGCTCTCGGAGTACTCACGCCGTCGATAGAGCCGCACGCTTCAGGACACATCATCGAGCAAATCGAGTTCGTGCAGAAAATCATCGACGCCGGATTCGCCTACGAATCGAACGGCTCGATATACTTCGACGTCGAGAAATACAACACGAAATATCACTACGGCCGTCTGTCGGGACGCAATCTCGACGACATCGTAACCGAAACCCGTCAGCTCGACGGCCAGCAGGACAAGCAGCACTCCTACGACTTCGCGCTGTGGAAGAAGGCTTCGCCGGAGCATATCATGCGCTGGCCATCGCCTTGGAGCGACGGATTCCCGGGCTGGCACATGGAGTGTTCGGCGATGAGCACCAAATATCTCGGCGAACGGTTCGATATTCACGGCGGCGGCATGGACCTCATGTTTCCGCACCACGAATGCGAAATCGCCCAATCGACCGCCGCTCTCGGACACGACTCGGCACGCTACTGGGTGCACAACAACATGATTACGATCAACGGCAAGAAGATGGGCAAGTCGCTCGGCAACTTCATCACGCTCGAAGAGCTGTTCAACGGCACGCACAATCTGCTCGTGCAGGCATATTCGCCGATGACGATTCGCTTCTTCATCCTGCAAGCACACTACCGTTCGACGCTCGATTTCTCGAACGAGGCGTTGCAGGCTGCCGAGAAAGGCCTCGACCGACTGATGAAGGGCATCGAGGCGCTGGGCAAGGTGAAACCGTCGGCGCGATCGACCGTCAATCCGGCAGACCTCGCCGACCGCTGCGAAGCCGCAATGGCGGACGACCTCAACTCGCCTATGGTGATTTCGGCGCTGTTCGACTGGGTGCGCATATTCAACTCTCTCGCCGAGGGTCAGCAGACCATCACGGCGGAAGACCTCGAAGCACTCCGCGCGACCGTAAAGCGCTGGGTGTTCGACATTCTCGGTCTGCGCGACGAGAAGCAGGCGCAGGCGGCAGGCGGCGACAAACTCGCTCCGCTGGTCGAGATGCTGCTCGAAATGCGCATGGAGGCGAAGGCGGCGAAGAACTGGGCGCTGTCCGACCAGATACGCGACCGTCTGACGGCGATAGGCATCCGCGTCAAGGACCGCAAGGACGGCTGCGACTGGGAAATAGAGTAAGAAAAATTGCAAAACATTTCGTTAATCGCGAAAAATAACTATCTTTGTGCCGATTAATCCGAAGTGGGTTAGCGTTTAATTATTTATTCATTAAAATTTTATAGCAAAATGGCTGTTAAAATTCGTTTGGCACGACATGGCAAGAAGGCTTACGCTTTCTATCACATCGTCGTTGCAGATAGCAGAGCGCCACGTGATGGTAAATTTATCGAGAAACTGGGTACCTACAACCCTAACACGAATCCTGCTACAATCGACTTGAACTTCGAGCAAGCTCTGAGTTGGTTAATGAAAGGCGCGCAACCTACCGACACCGCCCGTGCGATTCTGTCGTACAAGGGCGTGTTGTACAAGAAACACCTGCTCGGCGGAGTAGCCAAGGGCGCATTCTCGGAGAGCGACGCGGAAGCGAAGTTCAACAAGTGGCTCGGCGAAAAAGAGGGCAAAATCACTGCAAAGGTAACCAAACTTTCGACCGACGCCAAGGCTGAGGAGAAGGCTCGTCTGACCGCAGAGGCTGCCGTTAAGGAGGCTCGCGCGAAGGCTCTTGCCGAGAAGAAAGCCGCTGCCGAAGCAGAGGCCAAGGCTGCTGCCGAGGCTGCCGCTGCCGCAGAAGCAGAGGAGAACGCAGCAGAAGCACCTGCCGCAGAGTAGCAATCGGAAGAAATGTCGGCGGTAGGACGTGTAACCAAACTCTTCGGAGCAGGCGGCGAGGTCAGCATAAACCTCTACACGAACTTTCCCGACGACTTCGACTGGGAGGAACAACCGTTGTTCACGCATGTGGACTCGCTGGTTGTTCCTCTTTTTTGCGACTCGTTCTCACGCCGCGGTGCAGCCGGAGCGACGGTGGCTTTCGCCGACTTCGACACTCCGAAGCGAGCCGAGATGCTCGTCGGCAAGGAGTTGTTCATCGACGACGGCGAGGAGGACGACGATAACGAATTCACGTTCGACGACCTGATAGGATTCCGCATCACGGCGGGACGGCTCAAAGGCGAGGTAACCGATTTTTACGACAACGATGTCAATCCGCTTTTCGAAATCGAAATCGGCGGCAGGCAGCATCTGATACCCGCAGCCGAGGAGTTCATCGCGGCGATAGATTTCGACCGCCGGACGATGAAACTCGTTCTGCCGGATGGGCTGCTGGAATTGTAAGACAAGATAGTGGTCGGGAATACTTTATAAGGTATTTAAAGTTAATCGGCAGGCTGAATACAGCCTGCCGATTTAATGTATTTAAGGTGCTCAATGATTCCGGCCGCCATCGGCAACGACGAAATCTCTTTCGGCGACATTATCTACCTTAAACACCTTATTTCACCTTAATTACCTTATCCTCTCGCCGCAAACGACAACGCAGTAGATTGCCCGTTATCACGCACCGATACCGAACTCGGCGCGAATATCATCCACAGCATCGAGTTTCTCCCAACCGAAGAACTCCACCTCGCGCTCGACCTCCTGTCCGTTCTCGATGAACTTGACAGCCTTGGTGTAAGGTCGGTTGCCGAAGTGTCCGTAGGATGCCGTCGCTTCGAAAATCGGATTTTTCAGTCCGAAGCGGCGGACGATGCTCGCAGGACGCAGGTCGAACAGACGGCCGATACGCTCGGCGATTTCGCCCTCGCTGATATTCAGTTTATTGGTGCCGTAGGTATCGACATATACCGACAGCGGCTGTGCGATGCCGATAGCGTAACTCAACTGCACCAGCACCTCGTCGGCGACACCTGCCGCAACCATGTTCTTCGCGATATGGCGTGCCGCGTACGCAGCCGAGCGGTCCACCTTCGACGAATCCTTGCCCGAGAATGCGCCGCCGCCGTGTGCTCCGCGACCGCCGTAGGTGTCGACGATGATTTTGCGGCCCGTAAGTCCCGTATCGCCGTGAGGGCCGCCGATAACGAACTTGCCCGTCGGATTAACATGCAGGATATAGTCGTCGCCGATAAGTGCGGCGAGCGGGTCGTTGGCTCGTTCGAGACGGGCCTTGACGCGCGGAATAAGAATCGTGCGTACATCCTCGCGGATTTGCGGGGCATCGACGCACTCGTCGTGCTGGGTCGAAACGACAATCGTATGCACGCGAACCGGCCGGCGGTTGTCGTCGTACTCGATTGTAACCTGACTCTTGGCATCGGGACGCAGGTAGGTCATTACGCTGCCCTCGCGGCGGATGTCCGCCAGCTCCTTCAATATCACGTGCGACAGAATCAGCGTCGCGGGCATCAGTTCGCGCGACTCGCGGGTGGCGTAGCCGAACATTATGCCTTGGTCGCCCGCGCCCTGCTCCTCCTCGGTACTGCGGACGACGCCCTGATTGATGTCGGACGACTGCTCGTGGATTGCCGAGAGTATGCCGCACGAAGCGGCATCGAACTGCAACTCGCTGCGGTTGTAGCCTATACGGTCGATTACGCGGCGGGCGGTCTGCTGAATATCGACGTAGGCGTCGGAGCGCACCTCGCCCGCGACGACTACGAGTCCAGTAGTACAAAGCGTTTCGCACGCGACTTTCGACGACGGGTCGCGGCGCAGAAATTCGTCGAGAATGGCATCCGAAATCTGGTCGGAAACTTTATCGGGGTGTCCTTCCGACACCGACTCCGATGTAAACAAAAATCCCATACTTTAATAGTTTTAATTTAACGATTAAAATATGGAAGGATATGACTGTTGTATAAAAATGCTGGTTTAGCGATTTTTTATTGTGGTTGCAAGCAGTCCAAATCTTTCCACATTTGCGGCTGCAAAGGTAAGTCTTTTATTCGGTTTTTGCAAGCGGCCGCCGCAACGACTTTAAAAGGTTTTAATGTAATTAAAGTTAAGCGGCAGGTCCGAAGCCTGCCGCTTTAACGTATCTAAGGTGCTTAATGATTACCGTCATCGGCGACATTAAACACCTTAGATACTTTATTCACCTGAATTACATTACAATTTCGCCGCCGAATCTACCCTATCCGAGGTACGATTTAAGCAGTTTGCTGCGCGACGAGTGGCGCAGACGGCGGATTGCCTTCTCCTTAATCTGGC
>CAZESW010000055.1:5939-8135 GCA_964514795.1 uncultured Alistipes sp. | reverse complement strand
CCCAACCTTTTTAGACGCCGCAAAAGTAGTCAAAATTTCATGACGATGTTCGCCGCAGACAAAAAAGTCCTTAAAGCCGACACCGACTTTAAGGACTCATAGCGTAATGGCGACAAAATTACTCTTCCGCTACGCACACCGCCCATACGACCGGTTTCTTGGTGCTTTCGCAGAATGCCGAACTTTCGCCGTTTTTCCAGATACACGCCTTATCGTCGTCTTTTCCTACGACATATATATCTTTGTCGTGAATTGCAATTCCGTATGCGTGTCCGTAGGATTCGCTCTCTGCCAATACGGACATTTCACCGTTTTTCCAAAGCACCGGTTTGTCATCCGAGCATCCGACAACGTATACATCTCCGTCGGCAACATATATCGAACGTGCGATTGCGCCCCACGAATCATCGGTCAGCATCGTCGCCTCTCCGTTCTTCCAGAATGCTGCATCATAATCTATGGTGCCGGCTGCATATACGTCGTTTCCGTCTATGAAAATAGAATAGATAAGCGAATCCTCGCTTTTGTTGCCGATAACCGTAGGTTCGCCATTCTTCCAGATGCAGGCGATATAGTTCTTGTGTCCGGCAACATACACATCGCCCGATTCGCTGATTGCGATTGTATGTATTTGTCCGGACTCGAATCTGCCTGTCAAGACGGTAGGTTCGCCGTTTTTCCATACAACAGCGCTGTTGCCGTCGTAACCTGCTGCATAAACATCGTCGCCGAATACCGCTACCGCATTGGCAGACGCATCCTCCGTATTATCCGACAATGCGGTAGGCTCGCCGTTTTTCCATACGACCGCCAATTTGGTCTCCCATCCGGCAACATATACGTCGCCATTATGCACAGCGATTGCTTTTCCCATCGTGGATCTGTCGTTCGACACGCCATGCAAAACGAACGGCTCCAAACCTTTCCAGTATACGCCGGTTTCCGCATCATTGCCGGTCGCATAAGTCACCACCGTCTTCTCCGGAGTCGGCTCATTGCCTCCATCATCGGGAACAACATCTTTTTCAGCCTTGTCGCACGAAACAAAAAGACAAGCAATGGCGGTTGCAACAGTCACCGCGTACGAATTTAATTTTCTCATAACCTAAAACCTTTTAAAAGATGAATAAATAGTATACGCGAATCCGAAAAGTTAAATGGAATATTCTATCCGATACCGGAAAAACATGTATTCGACCTAACCTGACAGAAAAGCGGTCGCAAGTTATGAAAATTATTTATTATCAGCAAGTATTACAATGCAAACTATCGCTTTCAATCGTAAAAATCATGCGTTTCGCACCGCTCCGGCAATCTTTATCATTGTTTTTATTATATTTGTATCGTTTTACGCAACGACACGATACAGATGAAAGTTACGACCGTCAAAATTATAACAACCATCATATTCGCAATATTTTACGTGCTGCCGGCCATACCGCAGAATCTTGCAGACAGCAAACTGAAATGCGAAATAGGCGATATGCTCACCCGGGTCTGCGAACAGGAAATAAGGCGGTGTCCGGTAAAAGTCACGGGGATATCCGTCCGAAAAGACCGCCTGCGCATCAACACGTCGATAGCGATGTCGTATTATCCGATTCGCGAAGACCGGCTGCAAGCCATATACGACTCTGTGCGGGTTCTGCTACCTAAACAATACCGCAGCCACACAATCGAAATAATCTCCGACGGAAAACCGCTCGCCGAACTGATTCCGTTCTATTACCGCTCGTCCATTCGCGGCGAGAAGACATTCACCAACGGTTCGAGAACCGCACAACTCGTTCGCCGTGAATCACGTCCGTTCGCCATCGGCAACGGGCTCGAAGGTCGCCACATCGCACTTTGGCAGAGTCACGGCAGATATTTCGACCAGAAGAGAAACGAATGGTGCTGGCAGCGGTCGCTGCTGTGGCAAACCGTGGAAGACCTGTTTACACAGAGTTACGTGCTGCCGTACCTCGTCCCGATGCTCGAAAATGCGGGCGCAAACGTCATGCTGCCGCGCGAACGTGATTTTCAGACAGAGGAACTGATTGCCGACAACGACAGCGGCATCGATTGCGGTTCGTCATACACCGAACAAAACGGCCTGCAACGCTGGATGGCTCTCGACATGGGATTCGCCCATAACAAAAGCACCTATCTGTCAGGCGAAAACCCTTTCACCGACGGCACGAGCCGAATCGCGGC
>CAZESW010000055.1:2317-5839 GCA_964514795.1 uncultured Alistipes sp. | reverse complement strand
GCACCTATCTGTCAGGCGAAAACCCTTTCACCGACGGCACGAGCCGAATCGCGGCGACGACCGACGACGACAACGAAAGCACGGCGACATGGCATGTATCTATTCCCGAAACCGACGACTACGCCGTATACGTTTCATATCGCAGCCTGCCCAAAAGTGCCGAAGATGCACTGTATACGGTAAATCACGCCGGAGGCAAAAGCCTGTTTCGGGTAAACCAGCGAATCGGCGGCGGAACGTGGATATATCTCGGCACATTCAAATTCACGAAGGGTGACAACGTTCCGGCTGTTTCATTATCGAATCGTTCGGCGCGCAAAAGACGGTTCGTCTGCGCCGATGCAGTCAAAATAGGCGGCGGTTACGGCAACATCGCCCGCACGACCTGCGACTCGCTGCGCGTCGACGGGTTTGAATACCGGCCGACAACGAGCGGAATGCCGCGATATTGCGAGGGTGCACGCTATTGGTTGCAATGGGCGGGATTCGACCACAGCGTTTACAGCCAGAAGAACGATACCGACGACTACAAGGACGATTACATGTCGCGCGGCGAGTGGGTAAACGCGCTGATGGGCGGTTCGGAGCGGCTGCCCAAAAAAGATGGACTCGGGATTCCGATAGACCTGTCGCTCGCATTCCATTCCGACGCAGGCATAACCGACAACGACAACACGATAGGCACACTCGGAATATTCTATACCAAGTTCAACAAATGCCGATTTGAGGGCAAAGTCAGCCGCTATCGTTCGCGCGACCTTACCGACATGATAATGACGCAGATTGCTAACGACATACGCAGCGGATTCGACCCCGACTGGACCCGTCGCGGAATGTGGAACCGTTCCTATTTCGAAGCGCGGGTGCCATCCGTTCCGGCCATGCTGCTCGAACTGCTTTCGCATCAGAATCTCGCCGACATGCGCTACGGGCACGACCCGAATTTCAAATTTACGGTTTCGCGTGCGATATACAAAGCAATACTGCGCCATATTTCAACGCAATACGACACTTCTTACTGCGTTGCTCCGCTGCCCGTCGAGTCGTTCTCGTCCCGAATTACCGGCAATGACGAAATAGCGCTTGCATGGTCGCCGGTACGCGATTCGCTGGAAGCGACCGCCGTTCCGAAAGCATACGTTCTGTACACCCGAATCGGTGACGGAGGATTCGACAACGGACGAATAATAAACGATACCACGGTCATTGTCAAGCAGAAGAAGTCTGTTATTTATAGCTACAAAGTAACTGCGATAAACGACGGCGGCGAAAGTTTTTCGAGCGAAACTTTGGCCGCATGCATACTCGGCAACGCCGACCGCAAAGTAATGGTCGTAAACGGATTCGACAGGGTAGCGGCACCAGAGAATGACGAATCGGGATTTCACAACGATTTTGACAGCGGAGCGGCGTATATTTGCGATGTAGCATTTATCGGCGAACAACGCGTATTCGACATTGCGACAAGGCGCGACAAGGACGAGCGCAAGGCACTCGGAGCGTCTTTCTCCGACAGACAGGGCGGAATCGTCGGCGGCAACACTTTCGACTACCCATATTTATACGGAAAAAGTCTGGTTAAAGCGGGGTATTCGTTCGCATCGGCAAGTGTCCGCTCCGTAGAACGCCAGGAAGTCGATTTGTCGAAATACGACGCCGTAAATATCATCATGGGCAAGCAGCGCACCACCAAAACCGGGTGCGGCAAGTTTCCGCCTAAATACAGATGCTTTACCAAGGAATTACAGTCAGTTATCACAGATTATCTCAACTGCGGCGGAGCGTTGTTCGTATCGGGTCCATACTTAGGCACCGACCTGTTCAACGGCAGCGAATCGCAGCCGTGCGACGCGGAATTTGCAAGAAACGTTCTGCATTTCGATTTCATAACGGCAAAAGCGGCCCGAACACCAACCGCCACAACCGACATACGCAGTATTCCGTTCAGATTATCGCCGAATAATTACACTTTCTGCGCAGAATATTCGCCTAAATGCTACACTGTCAACTCGACCGATGCAATATCCGCCACAGGCACCGGAGCATACGAAATGATGCGATATCCGAGCAGCGGACTTCCTGCGGCAGTAGGCTTCCGCGGTCCGTATTCGACGTTCGTCATGGGATTCCCGTTCGAGTCCATAACGGATGAGGACGCACGGAATACGCTACTAAACGATATAATGAAATTCCTGAAACCTAACGAATAATAATACTCAACCTCTATGAAAAGATTAACTCTAATAATCGTAATCCTGTTCGTCGCTGCAAATGTATATGCGACAAACGGCAATACCGTAATTATTCCTAAACCGGCATCGGTGGAAAAACTTGCAGGTTCATTCGTGATTACAGCCGGAACGCCGATAGTCGCCGACAACGATTCACTGACAGCACCGGCTAAACTGTTCGCCGAGGATATGAAAACCGACTTCGGCAAATCGCTTGAAATAACCGACAGAAACACAAAGAAATCAATACATTTGACACTGAAATCATCGCTCGGCGACGAAGAATATACGCTGCGAATCGACAAGTCGGGCATCGTAATCTCCGGCGGTTCTCCGAAAGCGGTATTCTACGGACTGCAAAGCCTTAAACAATTGATTGTCGCCGGACAACACACGGGCAAGGGCATAAAATTATCGGCTGTTTCCATCATTGACAAACCGTTCTTCGGTTATCGCGGCGCAATGCTCGACGTCTGCCGACATATATTTTCAACAGATGAAGTAAAGAAATATATAGATATACTTTCACTCCACAAAATCAACCGTTTCCATTGGCACCTTACCGACGACCAAGGCTGGCGAATCGAGATAAAGAAATATCCCGAGCTCTCCCGAATCGGTTCCATGCGCAGTGAAACCGTCGTCGGCAAACACCAGCAGAACAATACATACGACGGTACGCCTTACGGCGGCATATTCACGCAGGACGAGGTGCGCGAAATCGTAAAATACGCGTCGGAGCGGTATATCGAGATTATTCCCGAAATCGAAATGCCCGGACACGGCGTAGCCGCATTGTCGTCTTATCCGTGGCTCGGCTGTTGCGGCGGACCGTACAGCGTCCGCACGACCTGGGGCATCAGCGAGGAGGTATTCTGCGCCGGCAAAGAGAGCACCTTCGAGTTTTTGGAGGATGTTTTGGCGGAGGTAATCGAACTTTTCCCGTCAAAATACATCCATATCGGCGGCGACGAATGCCCAAAGAAAGCATGGAAAGCGTGCGAACTATGCCAGAAGCGAATCGCTGACGAAGGCTTGAAAGACGAAGCAGAGTTGCAGAGCTATTTCATGAAGCGAATAGAAAAATGGCTCAACGCCCACGGTCGCAACATCATAGGCTGGGACGAGATTTTACAGGGCGGCATCACCCGAAGCGCTACAATCATGTCGTGGCGCGGAAAGAAAGGCGGTATCGAGGCCGCAAAACTCGGCAACAAAGTCATCATGGCTCCCAACTCGCACTGTTACATAGATTATTACCAGACATACGACCCGATTGGATATGGAGAGC
>CAZESW010000055.1:0-2217 GCA_964514795.1 uncultured Alistipes sp. | reverse complement strand
TCGCACTGTTACATAGATTATTACCAGACATACGACCCGATTGGATATGGAGAGCCTCTCGCCAACGGACGCAGGCCGATTACTATCGACAAGGTTTATAAGTTCGATCCGTATGCCGGACTGAACGCCGAGGAGCAGAAATATATAACCGGAGTACAGGTGAATCTGTGGACGGAATACATTTCCGATTTCGGGCATGTTCAACACATGCTCCTGCCGCGTCTTGCGGCGCTCGCCGAGGTTGGCTGGGCTTACGACCGCAAGGATTACGAGGATTTTAAGGTGCGGCTCAACGGATTGCGTAAAGTATACGACCGCGACGGTTACAAATACGCGCCGTATGTCTTCAACGGTATAGAATAACCAAACATTAAAACATATCAAATCATGTCACTGGAAAAAGAGATTTCGAAAGGCATCATGGATGCCATGAAAGCCAAGGATGCAGTAAGACTCAGCGCATTGCGCAACATCAAGAAATTCATTATCGAAGCCAAAACGTCCGGCGCATCGGTAGACGAGCTGCCCGACGCCGACGTAATCAAAATTATCTCCAAACTCGCCAAGCAAGGCACCGATTCCGCCGAACTCTACAAGTCGCAGAACCGTCAGGACCTCGCCGACGAGGAGCTGGGACAGGTAGCCGTGATGCAGGAGTTTCTGCCTAAGCAGATGACCACAGAGGAGCTCGCAGAAGCGATAAAGGCGATAATTGCCGAAACCGGTGCAACTTCGATGAAAGAGATGGGCAAGGTTATGGGAATCGCCTCCAAGAGTCTTGCAGGCAAAGCAGACGGCAAGGAGATTGCCGCCAAAGTAAAGGAACTGCTGTCGTAAGATGATGCACCTGTCGCCGCATACGCTCAGAACCGCATCGATGCCCATGGGAATGGTCGTCGGTGCGCTTTTCTGTCGGCAAATCGCCGTCATCGACGCATGGAGCGGACACATGCTCACTCCGTCGCTGATTTTTCTGATGCTGTTTTTCACGTTCTGCCGCGTGGATGTGCGCAAAATGCGGCCGAGCATGATGCATGTGTGGCTGCTTGCCGCACAGATGATAGGGTGTATCGCCGTATATTACGCACTGATACCGTTCAACGAGACCGTCGCACAGGGCGCGATGATATGCGTACTCGCACCGATAGCCATGGCAGCCGTCGTAATCGGCGGAATGCTCGGCGCAAATATCGAGACGATGGCGGCTTACAGCCTGATTTGCAATCTTGCGACCGCACTGCTCGCACCAGTGATAATATCGTTTACGGGCAGCGGCGAATGTTCGTTGTGGCAGATTTTGTCGAAGGTCGCACCTCTGCTTATCGCGCCGTTCGTCGCCGGACAGTTCTGCCGGTTCTGCATGAAACCCATAGGCAAATGGGTAGCGGAACACAGCCAAATATCGTTCTATATGTGGCTCCTCTCGCTCGCCGTAATCATCGGACGCACGACAGTATTTATCATCGACCACGGTACAGCCGAAAGCAGCACCGAAATAACGTTGGCGGCTGTCGCATTCGCCATCTGCATTGTCCAGTTCGCACTCGGACGGTTTATCGGCTCCCATTACGGCGACCGAATCGCGGGAGGGCAGTCGCTCGGGCAGAAAAATACGGTATTGGCGGTATGGATGGCTCAGTCGTTCCTCAATCCGTTGTCCTGCGTCGCTCCGACCGCCTACATAGTATGGCAGAACATGGTAAATTCGTATCAAATCTATAAAAAGAGTGATATATGAAAATCGGCAATATCGAATTCGGTGAACAATCCGTATTTCTCGCCGCTATGGAGGATGTAACCGACCCGTCGTTCAGATACATGTGCAAAAGATTCGGTGCGGACATGGTCTACACCGAATTCATATCCTCGGACGGACTTATACGCGACGCATGGAAATCTCGGGCGAAGCTGAATATCTGCGACTTCGAGCGGCCGGTGGGCATACAGATATACGGCAACCAGATAGAACCGATGGTCGAAGCAGCCAAGATAGCCGAAAGCGCCGCCCCCGACGTCATCGACATCAATTTTGGCTGTCCGATGAAGAAAATCGCCGGTAGGGGAGCAGGTTCGGGCATGATGCGCGATGTTCCGCTAATGGTTGAGATGACTCGGCAAATCGTGCAGGCAGTCAATAAGCCAGTAACCGTTAAAACCCGTCTCGGATGGGACGACGAATCGAAAAATGTGGAGGAAATCGCATTGCGGTTGCAGGAT
>CAZESW010000054.1:0-8199 GCA_964514795.1 uncultured Alistipes sp. | reverse complement strand
TGGAAATAACGTTCCTCGCCAAGAGCGACGGCACTACGCCCGTGAACCTGACGAACGTCGTCTACTGGAATCTGTCGGGCGAATCGTGCGGCAGGACGGTTCTCGACCACGAATTGCATCTGAATGCGTCGAAGGTTTTGGAGATGAATGCCGCACAGATTCCTACGGGACGTTTGCTCGACGTGAAGGATACGCCGCAGGACTTTACGGAGTGGCGGCGTATTGGCGACGACATCGACGCCGATTTCAACCGCATGAACGATTTCCGCGGCTACGACCACTTTTTCGCCGTAGACGGATGGAAACCGAATATCCTCGGCGAGGTCGGCGAACTGCGCGACAGGGCATCGGGCCGCTGCGTGAAGATTTTGTCGTCGCAGCCGGGCTGCTTGGTATATACTGGCAACCGGCTTTCGGGAGGATGCCCCGTGACGAAGTCGGGCGGCCGCTATTGCGACTATGCGGGTGTCGCCATCGAGTGCCAGGGCTATCCCGATGCCGTCAATCATCCCGATTTTCCGTCGGTGCTGCTTCGCGAAGGCGAACTCTACTGCCAGAAGACGGTTTTCCGCCTCGGAACATTCGAGTAGTCGGCGTGATAACGGGCAATCTGCTTCATTGCATTCGTGCCGGTTGCGGCGAAAAAATAAGATGATTGAGGTAGATAAAGTCTTTAAAGACCTTAACGACTTTAAGAAAAATCCCGCGCAAGCGGGATTTTTCACCTTATTCACCTTGTTGCTATCCCGCAAAAAGGCCTGCTGCACTTGACAATAGTAATCTCTTGCAGCGAATAAAAAGGCAAAATAAGCGGATATTCCCGAAAATTACATATCTTTGTAGAAAGACACCGAAACCGCCGGACCGATTCCGCAACGGTTTCATCTAATACAGAATAACTATGGACAGAAATTTAATCGCGCTCAAACCCGCGCTCGTTTGGAAACATTTCGCAGAGATTGTAAAAATACCGCGTCCGTCGCATCATGAAGCGGCGATACGCCAATACATAGTCGATTTCGCCGTGGCTCACGGTCTCGAACACGGCGTAGATGACGCGAACAACGTATATGTCCGCAAACCAGCGACCGCTGGAATGGAGAACCGCAAGGGCGTTATTCTCCAAGCCCACCTCGACATGGTGCCGCAGAAGAACAATGACAAGACGTTCGATTTCGAGAAGGACTCCATCGACGCATATATCGACGGCGAATGGGTAACCGCCGACGGAACGACGCTCGGTGCCGACAACGGTATCGGTGCGGCTTCGGCACTCGCGGTATTGGAGGACGACACCATCGAGCACGGCCCTGTCGAGGCTCTGTTTACCGCGACCGAGGAGACGGGCATGGATGGAGCGTTCGGATTGAAAGCGGGAGTGCTCAAAGGCGATATTCTGCTCAATCTCGATTCCGAAACCGAGGGTGAACTCTATGTCGGCTGCGCCGGAGGTCTGGATGCCAATATCGAACTGGCTTACACTGCCGAGCCTGCGCCTGCTGCGGGTTACAAAGCCTACAAAATGGAGGTCAAGGGCTTGAAGGGCGGACACTCGGGAATCCAAATCGGCTACCAGCGTGCGAACGCCAACCGACTGTTGTTCCGCTTCCTGCTCCATACCGATATTCCGACGCTGCTGTGCTCCGTGGACGGCGGCGGACTGCGCAATGCGATTCCGCGTGAAGCCGTTGCGACGGTTTTGGTCGGTGAGAGCGATGCAGCACGTTTCGAGAGCGGGATTGCCGATTTCGAGAAGACTGTAATCGCCGAGTTCGACGGCATAGAGGAGAGCATTTCGATAACTGCGACGGCAACCGAACGGCCTGCGACGATGATTCCTGCTGAAACCGCTGCGAAACTCGCGAAAGCTGTTGTCGGAGCACCCGACGGAGTAATCAAAATGTCGATGGAGATGGAGGGTCTTGTGCAGACCTCGACCAACCTCGCGCGTGTCGTGTCGGACGGCGCGACCGTGAAGATACAGTGCCTGCTGCGCAGTTCGGTGAACAGCGAGAAATACGCACTCGGCGAGGCCATTCGCGGCGTATTTGAACTCGCCGGAGCGACCGTTGCTCTCGAAGGCGACTACGATGGCTGGAAACCGAACATGTCGTCGCCGATACTGCATGCGATGCTCGCATCCTACGAGGAACTGTTCGGCGCGAAACCGGCCGTGACGGCTATCCATGCCGGATTGGAGTGCGGAATCATCGGAGGTACATATCCTAATCTCGATATGATTTCGTTCGGTCCGACAATCTGCTATCCGCATTCTCCGGACGAGAAGGTGAACATCGCATCGGTCGAGAAGTTCTACCGCTTCCTGCTCCATACGCTCAAAAACGCACCGGTAAAGTAGCATGGCTACCGAAGTCAGAGATTTGACCGACCGTTGGTTCGTCATCGTCAATCCCGTAGCGGGCTCGGGCCGGGGATTGAGCGACTTTCCGCAGATTTCCCGACTGCTGCGCAACGACGACATACGTCACGACTCGGTATTCACCGAGCACAAGTACCATGCGACCGAACTCACCGTCACGGCGGCGAACGAGGGCTACCGCAGGATAATAGTCATCGGCGGCGACGGCACGCTGAACGAGGTCGTGAACGGACTTTTCATTCAGAAGGCCGTCGAACCGAGCGAAATACTGCTGGCGGTAATTGCCGTGGGTACGGGCAACGACTGGGTGCGCACGTTCGGCATTCCGCAGCACTACTCGGAGGCGATACGCGCAATCCGCGAGGGCCGGTCGTTCTTGCAGGATGTCGGCACGGTTACCTACACCGAATCGCACTATACCCAAACCCGCTACATGGCGAATGTGGCGGGTCTGGGATTCGACGCCTACGTCATTCAGTCGTTCAATCATCTGAAAGTCAAAGGACACAGCGGACGGTGGATGTACTGGTACAGCATTCTGAAATCTTATTTCCGCTACAAATCGGCAGGAGTGCGCATCAAGGTGGACGGCAAGGTAGTGTTCAACGATTTGATGTTCAGCCTCGCGATAGGTATCTGCAAATATAACGGCGGCGGCGTTCAGCAACTGCCCAATGCACTGGCGGACGACGGACTGCTCGATTTGACGATAATACGACCGGTTCACTGGTGGCATATCGTCTTCCGACTGAAAAAGCTGTTCAACGGCAATATTTATCAGATAGGCCACGTCATTCACGCACAGGGAAGCAGCGTCGAGATAGAGTCCGTTCCGCCGATAAAGCTCGAAGCCGACGGCGAACTGATGGGCGAGACGCCCGTGGCTGTGAATATTCTGCAACGCGCCATTCGGGTTGTTGTAACCCGGGAGTTCCTCGGCGAAGAGTAACGGTGTGCCATAGCAGGTAATCTGCGGCGTTGCATTCGGGACTCCAACTCGGTCACATACGCACAAGTATGCTCCCTCGTTTTCGCCCTCTGCGCTTTGCATATTACCTGCTCTGACACACCTTTTGTCTCGTGGTAGCAGGCAATCTGCGGCGTTGTCTTCGGATTCGTTAAGGTCGCCCGACTTTGTCGGGCATAAAGTCCTTAATGTCCTTAAAGTCTTTAAAGTCTTTATCTACTTTATCGACCTTATAGCGGCAGACTTATTCCTGATAGCGCAAAGAAAGCGGCTGTGTCTGAACACAGCCGCTTTCTTGTAAAGCAGGGCGGAGCGATTTAGAGCGTACCCTCGACCTCCCACCAGAAGGCGCGCAGACCGAGTTTCTCGTTCTCCTTGTCGATACGGCGCAGGGCCTCGATGAACTCCGAAGCCTTCGGCTCCTCGACCATCGCTATCATCGCCGAGTTGAGCGTCGGCCATGCGTAATCGCCGAGGTGCGGTTCGCCGCCGTACATTCCGCGTCCCGTAACCTCTTCCCAGCCCGTGAAGCCGTGAATGCCGAGACGTTTCATCTCCTGATGCACTTCTTCGTAGAGTGCCTGATTGCACGATAAAAATATTGCTTTCATAACTGTTTACGCTTTGTTTCTTGCAAGTTTCTTTGCCATACGGCGTTCTTTTCTGATTGCGAGCGTGGTGAACATCACCGGAATGATGAACAGCGTGATGAGCGTCGAGAACGCAAGTCCCCATGCGACGGACATACCGAGCGAGTTCCACATCTCCGAACCTACACCGGTACCGATAGCCATAGGAATCATACCGATGACGGTCGTCAGCGTTGTCATGAGAATAGGGCGCAGACGCGAACGGCCTGCTGCGACGACAGCCTCGTAAATTGGCATTTCACGGGCGATACACAGTCGCGTGTAATCGACGAGCACGATACCGTTGTTCACCACGATACCAACGAGCATCAGCACACCGAGCATACCCATGACACCGAGTGCCGTACCGGTCGCCCAAAGTCCGATGAACACGCCGACGAGTGCGAACGGCAGCGAGAACATGATTACGAACGGATAGGTGAGCGACTCGAACTGCGATGCCATAATCACGAACACGAGAATAACCATCAGCACCATGAGCATAATCAGGTCGCGGAACGTATCCTGCTGGTCTTCGTAAGAACCGCCGAGTCCCCAGGTGATGCCTGCCGGCAGATCCATCTGGTTCAGACCCGCTACGGTAGCCTCGACAATCTGCGACATGGCGTATCCGTGTCCGACCGAACCCGAAATCGTTACGTAGCGCGAACGGTCCTTGCGCTCGATGGTCGGAGGAGTGGTGGTCTCGAATACACGGCCGAGGTCGCGAACCTTGACTGCTCCGCCGGCGGACGTGTAGAGAGTGACATTCTCGATGTCCTCTACCGATTCGCGGAACTTCTTCTGATAACGCACGATGATGTCGTACTCCTCACCGTCCTCGCGGTAGTACGATGCCACCGAACCGTTCACGCGGTTGCGGAGGAACGTAGCCGCCGTAGCGACGTTCAGTCCGTTCATCGCCAGTTTCTCGCGGTCGAACTCGACCTGAATCTCCGGCGTGTACTCGTCGCGCGAGATGGTAACCTCCGTACAACCCTCGATGCCGAGCATCATCTCCTTGATTTCCGCCGCGATACGGTCGGTCTCGGCGAGGTCGTAGCCGTAGAGTTCGACATCGACTGCCGAACGGCCTCCCGCACCTTTCTTCTGTCCGGTCTCGGTGACGGTGAACGTGCGGATTTCCGGATACTGGCGAAGGTCTTCACGCATCATATCGCCGATTTGGGTCAGCGTACGGTCGCGTTCGGTCTTCTTGGTGAGCGATATGTTGAACGACATGCGGTGCGTACCGTTGTCCTGAATCGCCATGAAGGTATTGTCGGTATCGGCGACACCCTCCGATACGCCGATAGTCTTGATTTCCGGATATTTCTCGCGGAACTGACTCTCGATTCGCAGCGCGAGTTCGCGCGTAATCTCCTGACGGGTTCCGACAGGCAGCTGTACGTCTATCGAGATACGGGCGTTGTCCTGCGTCGGGAAGAACTCCGTTTTCAGATTCGAACCGACACCGATTATCACGGCGAAGAATATTACCAAGGCACTGAAAATAGTCATCCAGCGGTGATGCACCGTCCAGTCGAGCGCACGTCCGTAGACATTGTTGAGCCAGTTGAAGCCTGCATCGACATACTTCTGCAACGGCGATTTCTTCGGATTCTGCTTCATCATGAGCGAGCAGAGAACCGGTGTGAAGGTCAGTGCGGCAGCGGTCGAAACCGTCAGCGTAATCGTTACCACCCAGCCCATCGGCTTGAAGAGCACACCCGCCATACCGGTAATCATCGTCAGCGGCAGGAACACGGCCACGGTCGTCAGCGTCGAGGCGATAACCGATACGCCGACCTCCTTCGTAGCGAAGATTGCAGCCTGTTTCGGACGTTCGCCGCGGTCGATGTGGCTCGTGATATTCTCCAACACCACGATTGCGTTATCGACGACCATACCGATTGCGATGGAGAGCGAACTCATGGTGATGATGTTCAGAGTGTCGCCCGAAGCGAGAATGTAAATCAGCGCCGAGAGCAGCGATATAGGAATCGTCAGCACGATGATAATCGTCGCGCGCCAGCGTCCGAGCGACATCATCACGACAATCATCACGACGATGAACGTAATCATGATGGTATCGACCAGCGAGTCGGCGGTATCGAGAATGTTGTCCGACGTGTCGATGAACGGAACGACGCTTACGTCTGCCGGCAGCGTCGGCGTAATCTCGGCAAGCTTCTCCTTAACCTTCTTGGCAATCTCTACGGAGTTGGCACCCGTCTGCTTCTGCACAATCATGATCCCGCTGCGGCGGCCGTTGTTGAAACTCTCCTGCGTGCGCTCCTCCTGCGTGTCGGACACCGTGGCGACGTCGCGCAGATAGACGTTCTTTCCGTTGCGCGAACCGATTACTATGTCGAGCATCTCCGAAGCATCGTTGAACTCCTGGTCCACACGGAGCGAGTAGGTGTTGGAGCCGATGTCGAACGTACCGCCCGGAATCGAACGGTTCTCGTAGGCGATAATCTGCGAGATACCCTCGATAGTCATGCCGTAGGCTTCGAGTTTGTAAGGGTCGCAGTAAATCTGTATCTGACGCTCCGGAATACCCTGTACCGACACCGTACCTACGCCGCTGACACGCGCCAGAGGCGTCGAAACGCGGTCGTCGATGATTTTGTAGAGTCCGCTCCAACTCTCCTCCGCCTTGATGGAGATGAGGAGAATAGGAATATCGTCCGTACCGAACTTGAAGATTATCGGCGTTACGATGTCGTCAGGCAGCGAGTTGGTCACCATGTCGAGTTTGTCGCGGATGTTGGCCGTAGCCACTTCGACGTCCGTTCCGTACTCGAATTCGAGCGTAACTACCGAAATGTTCTCCTTCGACTTAGATGTGATATGTTTGAGGTGGTCCACACTGTTGAGGACGTTCTCCATAGGTTTCGTTACGTTCTCCTCGATATCCACCGCACTCGCACCCGGATATGCCGTGATAACCATGATTTGCGTGGTATCGATATGCGGGAAGAGGTCTATCGGCAGCTTCACGAAGGAGAATATTCCGAATATGGCGATTGCCGTGAAAATCAGAATCGTCGAAATCGGATTATGTACTGCTGTTTTGTAAATATTCATCTTCGGATGTTATTTAAGTTCGACTTTCGCACCGTTCGACAATGCGTTCAGACCGGTAACGACAACCTGCTCGCCGTTTTCGACGCCCGACAGAATCTCGTACTCGGCATCCATTCTGCGGCCGAGTTCGACCTTGCTGTAACGGACTGTACCGTCGGCAGGGTTGTAGACATATACGTAGCGGTCGCCCGAACCCATCAGTTTCATAATCGCACGGTCCGGCACTACGACGTGATTCGCAACGCCGTAAGGCATCGTTACGCGGGCGAACATACCCGGACGTACGCGCTCGTCGCTGTTAGGCAGCGAAACCTCCACCTGGAACGTGCGGGTCGCGTTGTCCACGGTAGGGTATACGCGCGAAACCTTGCCGATGAACTGCTCTTCGCCGTAGGCATCGAACGTAACGTATATTTTCATGCCGCGCTTAACCTTCGAGAAGAGGCTCTCCGACACGTTAATCATGATTTTCACCGGACGAATCTGCTCCACGACGAGGATAGGGCTTGCACCAGCCATATCGCCGTTATCGTAGTTGCGTGCGGAAACGATACCCGAAACCGGCGACACGAGCGTCGTGTTTTCGAGCATGTTGTCGTAGGTCGATTTCGCAACGTCGTACTGCAAGCGGCGTGCGTCCCACTCCGACTTCGAAGCGCCGCCGAACTCGTAAAGTTCGTTGGTACGCTCGTACTCCTTCAATGCGTTCTCCATCTGCGCCTTTGCCTGCACCAGCGCCGAACGGTCGAGCTCGACGAGCAGCTGACCTGCCTTCACACGGTCGCCTACGTCCACCAGTATCCGCGAAATACGGCGCGGCTGCTGCGGTGCGATATTGTTCAGCACGTATGCCTCCACCGTGCCGGTAAATGTCGTCTGCTGTGCGACATCGCGGCTGTAAACCGTTTCAACCTTCACCGACGGAATCTTCTCCGTCTGCTCCTCCTGCACTGTCTTCTTCTCCTTGCACGATACGCCTGCCATCGCAACGGATGCGATAAGCAGCGACTTCAAAATTACTTTCATAACTCTTTATCTTGTTTTTATTTATTTTCGAACTTTCCCAAAACCTTGTCCAACGCCACTTTCGACGTCAGGAAATTGTATACCGACATGTTGCGGCTCAATTC
>CAZESW010000053.1:0-8243 GCA_964514795.1 uncultured Alistipes sp. | reverse complement strand
TGCTCGAAAATCACTCTCAAATAATCTCGAAATAAAATTCAAAACAGTTTCTTAATCTGCAACAAATGTACTAAATTTTCCTGACAATAATATAATAATGTCCATAAAGTCTCTAATGTCCTTAGGGACCCTAATGTCTTTAAGGTCTATAAGGTCCCTAACGTCCACCTCCTCCGAAAAAAAACGCAGCGGACAATCTTTTGCCCGCCGCGTGGAATTAAAGCCGGTTCTTCGGAGAATTAGTTACTCGCAAAGAACGTTACTTTGATTGAGTATACGATAGTCGGAGTCCAGTGGTGTGTTGTGAAGAATCCGTGAGCTACCGATTGATCGATAGTAACTGTCCACATATAAGGAATGGAGGTGTTGGTTGTCGGTTTGTTGGTGTCAAGTTCGATGCCCGTTGTGTCATTCACGCTATCGCACAAATATATCTCGTTGTACCATTTGGAAGAATAGCTATTGCCGACAATAAACTCTGTAATCTTGTTCAGGGACTTGAGATTGTAGAATCCGCTTTCATTATCGAATTTCATGTATCGCAGGGTGTCGTTTGTTTCTGTAAAGAAATTGGAGCCGTAAGCGATATTTTCGAAATGCATATCTACATCTTTCGTTTCACCGGAACCATCGGTGCGACTCGCTTTCAGGATAGTGTCGAAAGAGAGCATAGTATCTTTATCTGCGGTTGTGCCTGTGGATGCTTCGTATTCATCTTTCGCTGTTTCGAGTGCATCAATCAGGTCATCCGGAAGGATGGTCAGCGTGTATTCTGCATACTTGCTGCTCAACTGCTCAACTGCGATGGTCTTGGTCGCTGTTGCGAATCCGGCAGCCGTTATGGTGATGTTGGCGCTGCGCGTCATCTCGTCGCCTGCATACGGTTCAGCAGTGTAGACGATTTTGCCGTCGCCGTACGAAACGTTCAACCACTCTGCATCCGATTCGACAGTGATAGTATCGGCGGCCGAAATCTCGACATCGATAGTTCCTTCTCCGCCCTGACCGTAAATGGTCAGATTGTCTGCCGCACTGATTTCAGGAGCAGGGTTGATGGCCAAAAGCGACAGGAATGCTTTACCGCCGGTGAAGTTGTCCCATACGATTTCAACATTACCGGTCATTGCCGTTTCTGCATTGAAATAGAAGTCGTAGAGAGCAGAATTGCTATTTGCCGTGTTGGCCTCAATGTGCTGAGCCTGACCGAGCTGGTGCTTTACACCGGCCTTGTCGATGATGAATGCCGAGATGTCGCACGAACCCGGATCTCCGTATGTATACAGACCGCTGGATACCTTGATGCATTTAACGCCAGCATACTGGTAACCCGATTTGAGAGCGACATTGCCGGATGTGAACTCTTCGGAGCTCAATCGCTGTACATAGACGCGGTTGCCTGTCGTCAGTGCGGTTTGATTGTAGCCGCCCGGATAGTTCTCCTTATCCTCCGAGAACGTTATACCGTATTCCACCTTCGGCATGTCTTCGAGAGTTCCCCACTCTGATGGGTTGTTGGTGCTCGATATGAAATACTTGGAGTAATACTTGCTGTACGAAACCGCCGTGTTGTGCTCCCAGGTCTTGCCGCTCGTCAAATCTATTGCGGTGGACTTGTACACGTCGGTTGCCTCATTGAAGTTGATAGCGGGACGAGTAATGTTCGAACGCTTGATGTTCAGACCTTCGCGCTTGAATGATACAGTGTAGTTAGGGGTGGTGATGTTGATTTCAACGTCGTATTGACCAGGATTGGCAACGAACCATGCCTTGTAATCCTTCAATGCGATTGTGCCGTCGCAGGAGAGAGTGATGGAACTGGACGACGAATATTTGCTTGGCGTATAGGTGAAATCCTCGTCGAATACGTTCTTGCGCAAATCGATGTTGATATCACCGGCGATAACCTTATTGTCTCCCGTTGCGGTAATCGTGAACTTGTTTACCTTCTCGTTGAGCAGATCTTCAGGCAGCGATTCGAACGTGATACATCCGAAACCGAACAGGTGTGCGAGCTTGACTAAGGTTGGCTCTGAAACGAGTTTGTAGTAGGTTGTCGAACCGAACCATCCGGAACTTACCGTGTAGGATTCTATAGTTCCGTTAATCGTAGTCGGCTCGATTATCATCGCGTCGGCTTTGCCGTCCCAATGATCCTGGGTTGGGTTCTGAACGCTCAACAGACTTGCCGTTCTTGCATCAAGTCTTGTAGCGGATGATACACTGGCCGAATACGGACAGATTCCGTATACGGTGAATTCCTGATCTGCAGTCGGCTCGCTCTCTATTTCGGTAATACTGCCGGAGAACAACGGATTATCATTGTCACCGTTGTATTTCAGGGTTCCGCTTCCGATACCGTAATTGTCGGTTGGGTCGACTCCTATGATAGCCGCAATATCGTCGCTGCTCTCAAATATGATATGGCTGTCGCCGTCGAAGACTGCACGCGATTCCGGGGCAACGATGAGGTTGAGTTCAATAGTATTGCCTTTCGTTGCGGAAACGGTTGCCGACTCTTCGCCCAAATCTTTCGAACATCCGGCGAAAATGGCAAGCGCAGTCGCTGCAGATAATAATTTTTTCATGATTTTCTTCGTTTTTTAGGTTTAAGTAATGATGCCAAAATTCATTGCAATAACATTAAATTTTGGCATCATTACATTATGTTTACCAATTGTAGTTTCCGTCGTCGGAGGTAATAGGGTCACCGTGATCGCCGTAACCCGGTACTTCCGGCTTCTTCGAGATGAACGTTACGCTGACAGAGAACGTGTTGTTGCCGGTATCCTGGTAAATCTTGAAGAATCCATGATCTTCCGCAGGGTTTGTAACACTTTCCCACAAGTAAGGGGTAACGGTGTTGGTTACTTTGTAATCGAGCTTGGTCGTTATGGCATCCGAGCTGTCTCCTACATAAGGATAGCTGTAATTGTAGGTAGCATTGTTGTTGCCGACAACGATCTTGGTAACCTTGTCTACGGACGAGAGGTTGTAAATTGCGCCGTTGTCATCACCGAACCATTTAGCGTAGAGCTTGATATAGCGTCCGTTGTTATCTTCGTATGTAGTTGAACCGTACTCGACTTTGTGGAAGTACATCTCTACATCTTTCGTTATACCGCTGCCGTCGTTGATAACCGCTTTCAGGGTCGCGTTGAAGCTGAGTAGCGTAGTATTGCTTACGGTTGCGTTCTCGTTGGCTGCCTCGTACTCCGCTTTCGCTGCTTCGAGATATGGGGTTAAATCGTCCGGCAGGATAGTCAGCGTGTACTCTGCATACTGGCTGCTCAACTGCGAAACCGCGATGGTCTTGGTCGCTACTGCGAATCCGTTGGCCGTGATGGTGATATTGGCCTTGCGGTTCAACTCGTCGCCGTCGTAAGGTGCTGCGGTGTAGGAGATTTTGCCGTCGTTGTACGAAACCTTCAACCACTCTGCATCCGATTCGACGGTGATGTTGTCGGCGTTGAGTATATCTGCGTCGATTGTGCCTTCTCCGCCCTGGCCGTAAATGGTCAGACTTTCTGCAACATTGATTTCAGGAGCAGGGTTGATTGACAACAGCGTCATGAATGCGCGACCGTAGGTGAAGTTGTCCCAAACGATTTCAACATTACCTGCCAGTTCCGTGTCGGCATAGAAATAGTAGTCGGTGAGAGTCGAATAAGTACCTGCCGTGTTGGCCTCAATGTGCTGAGCCTGGCTGAGCTGGTGCTTTACGCCCGCCTTGTCGATGATGAATGCCGAGATGTCGCACGAACCCGGGTCGCCGTAAGTATACAGACCGCTGGATACCTTGATGCATTTAACGCCGGCATAAGGATAACCGGACTTGATGGCTACATTACCGGTTTCCGGTTTGAGATGGCTTCCGTTCAGGCGCTGTGCGTTTACACCGACACCCGTCGTCAGTCTGATCTGGTCGTATCCGCCAGGATAGTTGTTCTCGTCCAAAGAGAAGGTCATGCCGTATTCTACTTTCGGCATGTCTGCGAGCGTTCCCCACTCGACTGGGTTCTTGCTGCTCGATATGAAGTATGCGGAGTAGTTCTCTTTGTAGGACTCGATAGTGTTGTGCTCCCAGGTCTTGCCGCCCGTCAGGTCTACCGTGGTGGACTCGTATACGTCGGTTGCCTCCTTGAAGTTGATTACAGGGCGTGCAATCCTCGAACGCTGGATGTTCAGACCTTCACGCTTGAATTCCACCTTGTAGTTAGGGGTGGTTATGTTGATTGTAATGTCGTACAGTCCCGGATAGGCAACGAACCATGCCTTGTAGTCCTTCAATGCAATTGTGCCGTCGCATTTCAGCGTGATGACATCGGAGTACGAATAGCTGCTTGGCTTGTAGGTGAAATCCTCGTCGAATACGTTCTTGCGCAAATCGATGGTGTACTGACCTGCAATTTTATTGTTTTCGCCCGTTGCGGTAATCGTGAACTTGTTTACCTTCTCGTTGAGCAAATCCTCAGGCAGCGATTCGAACGTGATGCATCCGAAACCGAACAGGTGTGCGAGCTTGATTTCGGTCGGCTCGGAAATGAGTTTGTAGTAGGTTACATAGCCGCTCCAAGTATACGACTGGTACGAATCTATCGTTCCGGACAGCACTTTCGGCTCGATTATCATCGCGTCGGCTTTGCCGTCCCAGTGGTCTTGCGTCGGGCTCTGAGTCTCCAACAGACCTACGTTCGTCTCATATTTTGCACTGGTGGATTTTGCGGCCGAGTACGGGCAGATTCCGTATACGGTGAACTCCTGATCTGCGGTCGGTTCTTTCTCTATGTCGGTAACGGTACCGGAGAACAGCGGCTTCTCGTTGTCGCCGTTGTATGTCAGAGTTCCGCTTCCGACGCCGTAATCTTTATACAGGTCGTCGGTGTCATCGGTCTGGTCGGTTCCGATGATTACCGCAATGTTGTCGTCTTTCTCCCAGGTGATATGGCTGTCGCCGTCGAATACCGCACGCGAATCCGGAGATACGATGAGGTTGAGTTCAATCATGTTGCCTTTCGTTGCGGTGGCTGTTGCAGACGGTTCGTTCAAATCTTTCGAACATCCTGCGAAGATTGCGAGTGCTGTTACTGCGTATAATAACTTTTTCATAATTCTATTTGTTTTTTAATGTTTACCAATTATTATAATCTCCGTCTCCTGGTGTGATCGGATCACCGTGGTCGCCATACGATGCCTGAAATCCGGCTTCGAGGCTTACTTTCAACTCCCTGAATGTCGGGGTTGAGTACTTCTTGTAGATTTGTTTCATAATACCATAGATAAAATATTAGTGTTACTCATTAACTGTTAAGCTTGTTTAGAATGCGAGTATAGGTCGTGCATAACACATACCGTCCATATTTTCGCACATACATTCGATAAGACCGCCCGGTCCCTGTTTCGCATTAAGGTCGCCGATAGAGAATATGCATGCAGCCTCTTCGGGTGTATATACGGATGACGTCCAAAGCGATGCCTCTCCGTAATATTCGGTCTGTCTTTTCAGGCACTCCCTCTGATTTTCAGGAATCATGGAGAATTTCTCGTTGAATGCGGCGATTACGTCATACGACACTCTCGTCGATACGGAGCGTGTCGCGTCGTATTCGAGAGTACGGTTATCTTTGAGGTATTTCGCCACCTCGTTGCCGCACAGGTTGGCGAGCATGTCCCAGACCTGACCCGTTGCCGGCATGAACCATCCGCTGGATGTTACCGGTGCGGTCGGCTGGAAATCGCTCGTCGTCCAGTCGAATGCGGGACACCGGTCGATTCTACCCGCATATTCCATGAGGATTGCGTTGGTTTCCTCCCATCCTCCGATATTTTTGTACCATGTACTTGCGAGTTTGCATGCACCGAAACAACTTACCCCTTCGAACGAATAGCGGGTGAGACCCTCCAATTCCGGTTTTTCCGGAACGGGGGAGTGTGCGCTCTTCGCCGCAACTACATATCCGTGTGTGAATCCGCGCTCTTTCTCCGAGTTGGCGATACGGCTCTGGTCGGTCTGGAATACGATGCCGATAACCGTCTTGCCCGCAATCGGAGCAGGTTTCGTTTCTGCCCATACCGGATTCGTTCCGTCGGAATTGATGCTTATCAGACCTCCGTCGCTCCATGTTCCGTCGGAGTAGTAATAGTCGCCGATTTTAGGCTCCGCCTGCGGCTTCTCCGCCGGCTTGACGGTGATTTCGCACGATGCCGAGAATTCGCCTTCGCCCGCGAATGCCGTGATTACAGTCTTGCCTGCGCTGATTCCCGAAACGATGCACTGATACTCCATGCCGTCGATTGGCGCGACAGTTGCGATTGCCGCATTGTCGGTCGCCCAGTCGAGCGTTTTGTCCGTCGCATTGTCGGGGGTGATTGTTACGGTGAGCATTATGGTCTCGTTCTCCGAGATTTCGGCAGTCGTCGGCGAGATGGTGATGCCCGTAACCGGAATCGCGGTTACCGTTACCGCGCATTTGCTCTCGACCGAACCGATTCGGACGACTACATTGGTCTTTCCCGCTTTCAGGCCGGTGATAAGACCCTCTTTGACGCTTACGATGTTTTCGTCCTCGGCATACCAGTCTATGTTCTTGTTTTCGGCATCCTCAGGCTCGACTGTCGCCGTGATTTGCTCGGTGTCGCCGACGCCGAGAGATATTTCGGTCTTGCTGAGAGTGATTTTCTCGACCGATGTCTCGACTACGCTGACCTTGCAGCTTGCGATTACGTTGTCGATGAATGCGAGAATGGTCGTCGTGCCGAGCGAGTGGGCGGTAACTACTCCCTTGTCTACCGATGCGACACTCTCCGCACTCGAAATCCATTGAAGTTCCGAAGCCTTGCTTTCGGGTTCGACGGTTGCGGTCAGAACGACCTTGCCGTCTATTTTGATGAATGCTTCTTCTTTGTTAAGGGTGATTGTGGTTTGCTGCGGTTCATCGGTGCCCGGAGTCCCCCCACCGATTTTTTCGCATGCAACGAAACACAAAAACGAAACGAACAGCAGTGCTGTTGATTTAAAGATGTTCATAACTTCGTATATATAAAGAAATTAATCAGTCAAAACGTCTTTGCTCAATATTTCCGGTCTGCAATTCGGCATCGGTTCAACCCCGTCGATACGATTGGAAACACTTAACACGTTGCAAATATATGCAAAATTTTTATTAATAATCCATTTTTAACGCGATAATTTGCATTTAATTTCACGAACATGCCGTAGACTGGCTCCTGTACGGGTTTTCGTCAAGTCGTTAAAATTTTTGCCGACTTCGGTGATTCTCGGGCGGTTGTTGCCGTATGTCGATAAATATACGGAAAAAATTTTGCGGAACGGTGATTTCATGCATATAAATTCATATATTTGCCGTCGGTTATTCATTTAATAATTGTTTCTTTTATGAACAAAGCAAATTTATTCAAAACGCTTATGCTGTCGTTGGGCGCATGTTTCGCAGTGTCGTGCAACGAAAAGCCCGAACCGACGCCGACTCCCGAGGAACCGAACGAGCCGGAGGTGCCGGTTGTCGTTGAGGCTGATTTCAAGTTCTCTGCCGAATCCGTAACCTCCAACAGTGCGGTAATCGTTGTCGAGCCGAAGTCGCTCGGCGACTATTATACATGGGATGTGGTCGAATCCGAGATTTTCGACAGAACATACGATGACGACGAGATGCTGATTGCCGAGCATCAGAACTATCTGACCCGCCAGCTCGAAATCTATCGTGCCGAGGTCGATGCGAGCGGAGTCCTCTCCGATTTGCTCACCCGCGGCGCCGACAGACAGCGCATCAGCGGATTGCAGCCTTCGACGAAATATACCGTATTCGCTTTCGGTCTGGACGAATCGGGCAAGTCTACGACCGCGCCGGTGAAATTCGTTTTCGAAACCAAGGAATTCGCGGTTGCCGACCAGTGTTCGTTCGGCATCGAGTTCTCGAATATCGAACAACTGCGGTTCTCATTCACCGTTACTCCGTCCGACAACTCGACCCGTTATTATATAGGTGTTGCCGACGGCGACATGTTGAAGAGCAGCACTCCGGAGCAACTTGCCGACGATTTCATCAAGCGTGCCGAGATTGCAGGCATCGAGTGGTCTGCCAACAGTGCTCTGCGCACGGGAGCGGTTACTCTCGATACGGAGCGCAATCTGGAAATCTACAATATCGAACCGGCTTCCGTATATTCGATAGTGGTATTCGGCGTAAGCAATCAGGGCGAGCGCACCACCGCAGTGTTCCACAACG
>CAZESW010000052.1:0-8480 GCA_964514795.1 uncultured Alistipes sp. | reverse complement strand
GCGAAAAGTTTCGCCGCACGATTCGAGCCGGCGCAACACTCCGCAGCGGGCGGCAGCGTCGATACCGACGGCAAGAACCGCTTTGCCGTGGCATGCGCCGACGGCTGGATTACGATAGGTGAGATTCAGATTTCGGGTAAACGCCGCATGCCGACGCACGACCTTCTGCTCGGTCTTCGCGAACCGTCGAGCTACGAGTTCCGATAATAAGACAACCGGCCTTCGAGAATCATGGAGAATCTCATAAAGCAACGTATAGATTATAAAGAGTTGTTGAGTTTCCGCAAAGCGGAGACGATATACGATATTACATTCGAATTCTGCCACCGGTTTCTGCGAACCGGCGACCGCACGATAGACCAGATGATTCAGGCCGCACGTTCGGGCAAACAGAATATCGTCGAGGGATGCTCTGTATCGCCCACATCGTTCGAAACCTACATCAAATTGCTGAACGTAGCGAAAGCGAGTTTGCGTGAGTTGCTCACGGACTATGAAGATTATCTGCGGACGCGCAATTTGCGACAATGGGAGGAGGATTCGACAGAACTGCTGAAAATGCGCGAACTCGGACGCAAGCACAACGATTCGGCATTCTATCGCAAACTTATCGAAACACGCAACGACGAAACGATTGCCAATATGGCGATAGTCTTGATTCGACAAGAGGATTTCCTACTTTATAAGCAACTGCAAACTGCAGAACGGGAATTTATTGCGAAAGGAGGTTTCCGCGAGAGAATGTACCGTATGCGGCTGTCCGAACGAGAAAAACAACAGGGCAAATAATCTCTTTGCCGACTTTCGGTGATTTAAGGTTTGCGGCGGACTCAGCCGCCGCTTTAAGGTAATTAAGGTAGTTAAGGAGCAACCTTATATACCTTTATGCCCGCGAATCCGCGGGCAACATTTAGTTTAAAGTGATTTAAGGTAATTAAGGTAGTTAAGTAGTCAAGGAGCAACCTTATATACTTTATTTCACCTTATGCCCGCGGATGCCGCGGGTAACCTTAACGACTTTAAGGCCCAAAAAGGTCGCCCCAATTGATACAATATGTGCTTTATGTTAAATCGATTGCGAAAGATACGGATCCGATTTACACCGATTCCGAAGAAGAAGCATCAAAAGAATATACGCTTAAAGGGGTGGAACCGGAACCTATCTTATATGAAGAATTCGATAATGATATTAGCGAAGATGACAGTTCTGCTATTACATCATTGATATTCCCTAATTTTAGCGGAGATACTAAATATGCATATAAAGGTGCATATGGTAGTTTGAAATTGGGTTCTTCTAAGCAAATTGGATATATCACATCCAAGGAATTAGACCTGTCCAAACCGTTTACCGTAACAATAGATGCTTGTAAGTATAGCTCCGATACCGGTAATATAGTTGTAACGGTAGGCAATCAAACGAAGACAATTAACAATTCCGAATTGGGCGCTGCCGGCTCTTTCAAGACATTTACTTTGGAATTCGAAGCGGCTACGAGCACATCGACTATTAAAATTGCAACTTCAAAAGCCAGTAAAGGACGTGCTTATATAGACAATGTGAAAGTCGCATATAAATAGCGGTTGTTACTCTTTACATAAACACGTCGTCCAGATTTCCGGACGACGTGTTTGTATATATCCGTCATTCCGAGGAGCGTAGCGACGTGGGAATCTACCGCTGTCGAAATCTATTCGTCAAGATTTCGCCATGCAGGATTCTGCGACGAAATCAAGTCTATCTTTTTATCGCGGTTCCAACTTTTAATTTGTTTTTCACGATCGATTGCCGATTCCATTGTCGGATGATATTCGACAAACAGTAACTCTGTCAGATTGTAACGAGCCGAGAAACCTCCGAATTCATGATTGCGATGTTGAATAATGCGTTGTTTTATGTCGGACGTAACGCCGGTATATAAAACGCTTTTATTCTTATTGCCAAGTATGTAGACGCACGGCTGTTTCATATTCAAAATTAAGCAAAACTTTTCTAATGACAAAATTATATGTACAGCGGTAGATTCCCACGTCGCTACGCTCCTCGGAATGACGAGAACACAAAAAAGGTCGCCCGTTAAGAGCGACCTCATTACTATAACCTACTTTAAAGGCCTTACAGACCCTCATTTATCGAAACAGATTTGATGTAAATTGCTTTACTGGAAGTCTGCGTATACCCTATGACAACATCACCCGCAGGCAGATTATTGTCTTCAGCCTCAAAAGTATAATTTGTTGCAGTTGCAGAAATCTTCGTTGCTTCTCCAATCTGAACGCCGCCTACCTTCACTGTAAAACTTGCGTTAATTGAGGAGTTACCGGAGGTATTTATTGTAATTTTCTTTACATTAGATAGTGATCCTTTTTCATTGCAATATGCATCATAACCAAGAGTCACAGTGAATGTTTTATAAGGTTTGCTGTTAGAACCAAATTGTTGACCTTTTGTTGCATCATAGCCCCAATAACTTCCATCTCCGGCAATGGTCCAAGATAAGCCATCAAGAATTTTGGTTCCATTTGCCGAGAATTGCTTACCAGTAAAAGTAAAACTGTAAGCTTCGCCTATATTGTTTGATTCTTTGAGATTAAATATTGCTTTGTTTTCGTCAGAATCCGAGTAGTCCGAATCCTCGGCTGCAACAGCCTTAACATAAAACTCATACTCTCCCGCTGCGAATTCATCCGAGATACTTAATTCGTTGGAATCCACAACACCGGTTTTAATCTCGCCACCTTCATATTCTACACGGTATTCGTATTTATCAGCATCTTTTACCGTATCCCAAACAGCAGTCAAATTGGTTGAAGTTACTTCAAAATCAAGATTCTCCGGCATATTGAGTGGCGTTTTCTCACCGGCGAATTTCTGCCAAATTCTAATTTTGGCGGTCACATCCTTATGGGTCATTGATTCTATAATAACGTCGCCTTTAAGCCGTTTACCCGTCGTATTTTCGCCTACCGTTACGGTAATCGTTCCTCGTGTTTTAATTTCCGCATGTGTTACGCAACCGTCTACACCGACAACCTTGAAATCGTCTGTACCCGTTACGACATAAGGAATGTTATAATTACCTTCCTCGGAACCGACAGTCTGGTCCTTAATAGGTGCAACAGACGGAGCCTGTACATAACGGAAGATTCTAACATTCTTATTATAAGAATCATTAAATGCTTCATAACAACTAAACAACTTATTAGTATTATATAAGAGAATATTATTCGTATTAGAGCCTTGAGCTTGTATAGTTGCATTTTTTTCTTCAATGCTTATTGCCCACGAAGCATTAGCATCGACACTTGCCTGTGTTTTCAAATAATTACTCTTAGTGCCACTACCTGCTGCATACAGATAACCATCGCCTACATTAAAGGCAAATGTTCCTTCAGCAGAACCTGCCTCTAATGTGATAATCTGAACTTCATCATAATAGTCAATAGTATGAGTGTTAGAGTGGTAATTTATTTGGACAGCTTCTCGATTGTTGCCACTGGAACGTTCAGCGCCTAACGCGTATGAGTTTTCGGCAGCAATAATAATTTCGTCGCCATCTTTCAAAGTGGATGCATCGGTAACCAGAACATAGCGATCCGGGGTGAAATCGTATCCGTTCATATTGACAGATAGCGTATTGAGACAATCGGTTTTGAATTCGAGATCTCTATCCAGCGTGATTACCTTCTCGTAGTATTTCTCCGTCGTAACGACACGTACAGTCAATTCTTTGTTGAATTTAAGTGTTACCGGAGCGATTGCGAAATAAACATCGAATTCTCCGCCGATTGTTTCGCGGTCGAGATACGACATCGTAACGCGGTGATTGTCATAACCGGAGATATTGCCGACAAAACCCAACTTACAGTTGCCTTCGGAATCGTAATGAGGTCTCACCTGACCGACGATAGGGGTACCTATCGGTTCGTCATTTTCATCAAAATCTTCATTCGTGGTGAACGATACCGAGCGAATCAACTCGTTAACACCGAGACCTTTGAGGGTCATCTTGGTGATTGCAACGGCACGAGCGAACTCGAAACTGAGCGAGGTTTGCGGTTCTGCGAACCCGTTCTGCGGCTTAGCGATAAGAACATCGGCACGAGGGTCGAAAGAACCTTTTCCGTCTTTTATCGTCGTAGGCGTAGGGTCCTGCGTATTTTTGATATAATACTCCGCATCTTCACCGTATCCCAATTCGCTATTCTCATAAATCAGGATAGCGTGGTACTCGTATTCGGCATAATCGCCGCTCTTTGCATTGTCGAGTTCGAAAGTAAACGTTGCCGTCTCGTCGCCTTCACCGAGTGCGATTTCTTTAGCGGTAACACGCTGCAATTCCTTAAATTTGCCGCCGGCAAGATATCCCTCGATAAGGTGCATATTCTGATAATCGAGTGCGTCCCAATTAACGTGCTTATTATCGTCGCTGAGAACAGTACGGGTTTCGTCGGCACCTGCCGTGATGGTAACGATACGCTTCTTGGATGCCGTCTCGACACCGTTAGTCGTTTCGTCTTTTACACAACCGGAAAGGAGGGCTGCAACTATTGCAACCGAACCAAGAATATTCAAGAACTTTTTCATAATTGCAACAGTTTTTTAAAAATCATCACCGAGGCTGTTTTCTTCGCCGAATCCTGCTCCGGCATAATTCTCGTCTCCGTAATTAATTCCGTAGATATAATACTCGTCTGACACTTCGAATCCGCGCTCTACGACGGATTCAAAAATTTCGATTTCGGGAGAGCTGTATTTCCCCCCCCCTGAAATTCTGCTGGTTAAAGGTTTTTTCATAATTCTTTATGGTTTAGATATAGTTTATATAAATAATCAGCACATTATACTATCATTATTTAATTCAACAATCTAAAATACATACCGGTCACAAGACTAAAAAATCCGGCATCGCATACACCCCTAATAAATATCGAACAAAAATAACACTTATTTGCACAATTATATTACAAACAGTCAGAAAAAATCAACAAATAATGAACAATTATAAAAAACATGCCGCCACGGGTCGCAGCGGGAAATGCAGGTCGTCAAAGTCCCCCAAAAAGCGGACAAGGAACATTGATATTATGTGGATAAAATTTCGGCAATAAGGCTTTGCGGGTTGCCGAAATTTGTTATCTTTGCATCATCGGTACAAATTGCCGAAATATGAATGCACAGAGAACAAAATCACACTATACGACTATGAAGAAATACAATTTCAACGCAGGACCATCGGTTTTGCCCGACGTAGCCCTCGAAAATGCGGCAAAAGCAATCATCGACTTCAACGGAACGGGACTGTCGATTCTCTCGATTTCCCACCGCACGAAAGAGTTCGAAGAGGTTTTGGCATCGGCGCAGTCGCTGTTCCGCGAATTGCTCCATATCCCGGACAACTACAAGATATTTTTCGTCGGCGGAGGTGCAAGCACGCAGTTCTTCCACATTCCGGCGAACTTTCTGAAAACCAAGGCCGGTTACATCAATACCGGCGTCTGGACCAAGAAGGCGATAAAGGAGGCGAAGATGTTCGGCGAGGTGCAGGTCGTAGCATCGTCGGACGACAAGAATTTCACGTACATACCGAAGGGTTTCGCGATTCCGGAAGACCTCGATTACCTCTATATCTGCTCCAACAACACGATTTACGGTTCGGAGTACAAGACCGACATCGACTCTCCGGTACCGCTTATCGCGGATATGAGTTCGGACATACTGAGCCGTCCGGTGGACGTTTCGAAATACGCGATTATCTACGGCGGTGCGCAGAAGAATCTCGCTCCGGCAGGCGTTACGTTCGTAATCATCCGCGAGGACATGTTGCAGAAAGTCGTTCGCGAACTGCCGTCGATGGTGAACGTAAATACGCACGTCGATAACGACTCGATGTTCAACACGCCGCCGGTATTCCCGATTTACGTGATGAACGAAACGCTGAAATGGCTGAAATCCATCGGCGGAGTAGAGGAGATATATCGCCGCAACGTCGAGAAAGCGGAATTGCTCTACAACGAAATCGACCGCAACTCGCTGTTCCGTCCGACGGTAGCGAAAGAAGACCGTTCGCTGATGAACATCTGCTTCATCATGGCGGAGGGCAAGGAAGACCTCGCACCGGAGTTCCTCGAATTCGCGAAGGCTCGCGGCATGGTCGGCATCAAGGGACACCGACTGGTCGGCGGTTTCCGCGCATCGTGCTACAATGCCTGCCCGAAAGAGGCTGTCGAGGCGCTGATAGCGTGCATGCAGGAGTTCGAGAAACTTAAAGCGGAGTAAGCCATGCCTACGATAATAGCGCACACATACGAGAAAAAAGAGGAACCGAAGATTTATTTCACATCATTAATCGAAGGCATGAAAATACTGATTGCAACCGAGAAACCGTTCGCCAAGAAGGCTGTGGACGGAATAAAAGAGATTCTGGAAGCCGCGCACTACGAAGTCGCGCTGCTCGAAAAGTATACCGACAAGGCGCAGCTGCTCGAAGCGGTTCACGACGCCGACGCACTGATAGTCCGCAGCGACAAGGTTACGGCGGATGTGCTCGATGCGGCCCCGAACCTTAAAATCGTCGTTCGCGCCGGTGCGGGTTACGACAATGTCGATACCGCCGAGGCAAAACGCCGCGGAATCGTGGTCATGAACACGCCGGGACAGAATTCGAACGCCGTTGCCGAACTGGCTCTGGCGATGATGATTTACATGTCGCGCAACAAGTTTACGCCGGGTACCGGTTCGGAGATTCAGGGCAAGACGCTCGCCATCCATGCTTACGGCAATGTCGGCAAGCTGGTTGGCCGCAAGGGAAAGGCTCTCGGAATGAACGTTATCGCATTCGACCCGTTCATCACCGACCCGCAGGTTTTCGCAGCCGACGGGGTAGAGCAGGTCGGTTCGATTGCCGAACTGTACTCCCGTGCCGATTTTCTGTCGCTGCATATTCCGGCGACCGAGCAGACCAAGAAATCCATCGGTTACGACCTTTTGAAATCGATGCCGAAAGGCGCTACGCTCGTGAATACCGCCCGCAAGGAGGTTATCGACGAAGCGGGACTTATCGCGGCAATGACCGAACGCGACGATTTGAAATACATCACCGACATTGCGCCGGAAGCGGATGCAGAAATGGCGGAGAAACTCGGAAAGCGTTATTTCGCTACGCCGAAGAAGATGGGCGCCGAGACTGCCGAAGCGAATATCAATGCAGGACTGGCAGCAGCACGGCAGATTGTCGATTACTTCGTCAACGGCAATACGAGATTTCAGGTAAACAAATAAAAAACTCTCGGTGCGGCGGTCATTCGATTGCCGCACCTTATATATATAATATATGGTAAGAATAAAACCTTTCCTAGGAATACGTCCGCCGAAAGAATATGCGGCGGAGGTTGCATCGCGTCCTTACGATGTCCTCAATTCGGCGGAAGCGAAAGCCGAAGCGACCGAGCGTTCGCTTCTTCACATCATAAAGCCCGAAATAGATTTCGAGCCGATTGCCGACGAACATTCGGCAGAGGTTTACGACAAAGCTGTTGAAAATTTCCGTCTTTGGCGAAAAAACGGCTGGTTGAAGCAGGACGACAAGGAGTGCTACTACGTTTATGCCCAGACGATGGACGGACGCACGCAGTACGGACTGGCAATGTGCTGCCATTTCGAGGACTATCTGTCGGGGGCAATCAAAAAGCACGAACTTACGCGTCCCGACAAGGAGGAAGACCGCATGATTCATGTCCGCAATCAGAAAGCCAACATCGAACCCGTGTTTTTCGCATATCCCGACAACGCCGAAATCGACGCCATTGTAGCAGCAACCATCAGCAAGCCGGCCGAGTACGATTTCGTGGCGGAGGACGGTTTCGGACATGCGCTGTGGGTTATCGACGATGACGAAGCGATTCGCCGCATAACCGATATTTTCGCATCCGTACCGGCTCTTTACGTCGCTGACGGCCACCACCGCACGGCAGCTGCCGCAAGGGTAGGTCAGGAGATGATGTCGAAGAATCCGAATCATCGCGGCGACGAGGAGTACTGCTATTTCCTCGCCGTAACATTCCCCGAATCGCAGTTGCGAATCATTGACTACAACCGTGTGGTAAAAGACCTTAACGGACTGAGCGAGGAGGAGTTCGTCGCGGCTCTGAACGAGAATTTCACGGTCGGGAAAATCGGCGGCGATATTTATACGCCGAACGCCCTGCACAACTTCTCGATGTATCTCGGAGGCGAATGGTACAGCCTGACAGCCAAAGAGGGAACATACGACGACAGCGACCCAATCGGCGTACTCGACGTTACGGTACTTTCCGATTTGGTACTGGACAAACTGCTCGACATCAAGGACCTGCGTACATCGAAACGAATCGATTTCGTCGGAGGAATCAGAGGTCTCGGCGAATTGAAGCGCAGGGTAGACAGTGGCGAGATGAAAGTTGCATTCGCGCTTTATCCGGTATCTATGAAACAACTGATA
>CAZESW010000051.1:2368-8518 GCA_964514795.1 uncultured Alistipes sp. | reverse complement strand
GTAATGGTATTGTGTGGGGCAGGTTGGAGGCGGGTTTTCAAGGGCCGTTAAAGTCGCTAAGATCCATAAGGCCTAATGACCATAAGTGCCGTTAGTAGGGGAGCGGGATAGTTCTTATTTCCCGTTTAAATCACTTAAAATATTGAGAAAAGAGATATTGCGACTGGCGGGAATGGCCGAAGAAAGTCTTGTTTTATTGAGCCTTGCCTTTATCGCTGTCGATTTGCTCGATTGGCGTCGCTCGTTATGGACGAGCGAAAGTTAGTTTTTGATTATTTGACGCAGAACATCGATACTCATTGTATGCTTCCGCCATACTTCGTAATGAACTCCATCGCTTCGTTCTCGGTGAGCGGTATCGAATATTTCAGGTTTGCCAATACCATGCAGTTTAGACCGTACAATATATGCAGGGAAATTTATATTGTTATAACCATAAAGCGGCGGACAATCTGTCCGCCGCTCCACATGTCCTTATGATCAAAACATGGGACAACCGGCTTACTTGACTTTCTGTTCGTATTCGTCAGGCAAAAGCGAAAAAGCCCATTCACACTGCGCATCTTTCAGAATCATTTGCCTGATAAAAGCGACTATCCGCTCGGGCAGTTTGTACTCGTCGGGAATTTCCGCTTTCAGATAGCACATGTAGGTCTGATAAGTTACTGTACAAAGATACTTGCCGAAACGTTCATAACCCTGCTTGTGGCATTTCGCATCGTTATGCGGCTCGTAATAGAATTTGTCAATCTCCTGCGCGAGACCCATTCTCCAATAGAGAAGAATTTTCGAATTTTTCATTCTTGTAATAATTTAAATTATGTGGCACTATTGCCGCAGATTAAATTATCACGCTATGAAAAAAACAACGCAGTTTTTATCGTAAAATCTTTAACATTTTTCTTTTATGTTATATTTCAATAAAATATAGATATTATACTTGGGCAATATATACAATTTTACATTGAAATATATTCTTTCGTCATAGCGAACTGATGCCCAACCGAGCAAAAGCCGACTTTTGTATTTTTGTGTTCCCAATTCTATAAATTCCCTGCCAGTGCGGTGTTAGTTATCTGTTCTTGGAACATGTGCCGGTCGTGAACCGACATGTTCGTACAGACATGGCTGTTTTCTCTCTAATGACCTTAACGTCCTTAGAGTCGCTAAGGCCGTTTTGGGGCGGGGCTTGTCTGACTGGTTAAGGTCATTAGGGACTTTTAAGTCCCTTAAAGCCGTTAAAAAAGAGTGGAAATGGTTACGATTTGTCGGTAGAATTAAAAAATTTTAGTTGTAGTAAATATTTTTCGACAGAAAATTTTGTTAGAAATGGAGAATTCGTTACTTTTGGGTAAGGAAAACAAGTAGTTGTTTATCCTTCATAACGGTAAAAATATAGTGTCTGATAAACAGCCAGAATCGCAAGCGCGGTTCTCGGCCAAAGAGATGCTATATTCATATTACCGTTATGAAGCTTTATTAATGTCGAGTTCCGCGCATTTTTTTGAACGATAACCAAAAACAATACCGGAATGAAGACAGCATCAATAAATCTGACAATTGGTAAAGCCGATTCGGTCGTAAGAAATTTACTTTCCAATTACATCGCAGCCGAGAAATTCACAATCGGCGATGTATATCTCTTTCACAAGACCAATCCGCAGTGTCCTGCCGGCAGTTCGCTGTGGGGTGTGTTCGACAAGTGCAAGGACGGCGAGATCTATCTCGAATCGTGCAGCACCGACAACGAAAAATTCGACAACTGGTGCCGTCTGCCGGAGGGATACATGTATTGCCGTCTGGCGACACGTCCGGAACTCCGCCGTTATATCTTCGACCAAACCTGGTACGAGAGCCGTAAGGTTCTGGCGGTGACGAGGTAAACGACACAATAGGGTATGCTAATAAAAATGGAGTGCCAGTCATGGCACTCCATTCGTTTGCGTATTGTGTCGGTTGCTGTTATTCGCAGATGCCGAAGGTCGAAACTATGGTCTGTTTCTCGTCCACATGGTTAGGGTTGCGGACGATGATTCCGTATTCGCCGACCGGCTTCTCTTTCAGCGTAATCAGGTATGAACTTTCGCCGTACTTCTTCGCAGTGAACGGCAGGTATTCGAGTTTGTTGGTTTTGGTCGAACCGAAGGTGCTCGTCGATGCGATTTCGGCCTTGCGCTGCTTCTTGTTGGCTCCGAAGCGGAAAATCTGGATAATCGACATCGGGTCGGTCTTGTTGTCCACCGCCTTGATGATGAAATTGAATTCGTCGGATGCTTTGAGCTGTGTTGCGGCTTTCGTGCCGTCAATCATAATCAGCGTTTTCGCCTTGCCGATACCGACGAGGATTGCTCCGGCGTTTACACGGGTGCGAAGCATGACGGTCTCTTTTTCGAGGAGCGTGGTCTCGCCGTCGGCCTTGACTACGACGGCTTCGCCGATGAATTCGGGTTCGTTGGTCTGCTGTTGTGCGCAAATTGTTCCGGCAATCAGGACGAATGCGAGAGCAAGAATGGATTTTTTCATTTCTTTGTGGATTATAAAGGTTTATAATCCACAAATATATACAAAAATCACCCCCCCCTCCAAATTTTTTTGAAGGAAAATACGGGCTTGAAACCAACTTTTTTCGGGGTGTGCGGGAAAGAGGCATTTTCGGCCTTGACGACCGGAACGCCTTAAAGAAATAGAGCGCCCCGCAAGGGACGCTCTATTGTCATCGGGAAGTCTTGCGACTACCACTTAGGGTTCTGACCGAGGTCAGGGTTCAGGGTCATCGCTGCATCCGGAATCGGGTGAACATACATGTGGTCGTTCCACTCCAACTTGTAGTTGTACAGGATGTAACCGTGCGTACCCTCCGAGAACGAGTAGTTCTGGTCGGAAGTCTTGTTCGAGATTGCGAAGCCCATACCGGTTGCCGGTTTCGAACCGTCGGTCGGGAACGTATATTTTCCGCCCTGGAACGTCATGCCGTTCTGAGCCTCCTCTTCGGTTACCCAGATACCGCGCCATGCAGTGTTGTTGGTGTCGCGGTCTACTACGAGGTTACCGCAGTGCCAGCGATAGAGGTCTTCGAGACGGAGGTGTTCGAGACCCAACTCGCAAACGCGCTCACGACGGATTTCGAGCTGTGCCGGAGTAAGTGCGATAGGCGAGCAGCTGTAATAGTTGGCGAGCCATGGGTCTGCGACGGTAGGGTATACGTTCTGTACGCCTGCACGCTCACGCAGTTTACCGATGGTCATATCCCAGTCAGCCTGCGAAATCGTACCGTTTCCGAGTTCGGCTTTCGCCTCGGCATAGTTCAACAGAACCTCTGCGTAACGGAAAATCGGAATATGGTTGTTGGCACGGCCTTTCGAATAGTTCTCCTCACGCTCCATGCTCCACTTGATGAAGTTGTAGCCGGTGTAGGTGTACGAACTCATGAATGCGCCCTTCTTCTCCTTGTCGCCGTTGTTCTTGGTGTACATCCAGCCTTCGTGGTTCACGGTGTTGATAAGACGGTAGTCGCGGTTCTCGAACTCCTTGGTGAGCGATACATGGTCTTCGCCGCCCATAACGTCGATAGGTGTACCGTCGAGTTTGAGGAACATATTGACGTAAGTCTTGGTCGGAGCAGGCTGCTGGTCTTTCGTACCGGTGTTGAATACCCAGGTAAGTTCGGACGTTACAGCCAAATCGAGGTCATACTCGCGAATCCAGATAGCCTCCTTGCTCGACTTGAGGTCGGTGCTGCGCCAAATCTTGGCGAAGCAGCCGTTCTCGGTGTCCTCCGGTTTGCCGGTGGTGAGCGAGAAACCGGCCTTCATCAACTCCTCGCATGCTGCGACGCACTCGTTGAGAATGTCGGTTGCGGACTCGTACTTGTTGGTCCAAGGCTGCTCGGTCGAAGGATTCACCTTGTGGTACTTGCGGAAAGTACCCTCATAGAGGCAGGCGCGAGCCTTGAATGCCAGAGCGACGTTGCGGTTGATTACGCGCTCGTAGCCCTTGGACTGCATGTTGTCGCAAGCGAAGTTCATGTCCTCGAGCATGTGGTGGAATACCTCCTCGCGATCGGTACGCGGCGCTTTGAGGATGTCGGTCTCCGAGATGTCGAGTGCATGGTCAATCCACGGAATGTTGCCGAAGGTCTGCATCTTCGCATAGTGGAAATATGCACGCCAGAAACGGCCTACACCCTCGTAGTGGTTGTAGAGAGCCTCGCTGATGTTGTTCTTGCTGTTGCTCATGCGGTCGAGCATGATATTGATGCGACGGATGTTCTGCCAGCTGCTGATGTCCCAGCCGCCCTGCTTGTTCGAACCCCATACGCCCGGACGGTTGTAGTCCTGCGAGGTCTTGGTGCAGACGAAGTCGCAATAGCGGTCGCCGTCGATACCTATCTCGATTGCATCAGGAGTATAGCTGTTCATCATACCGTTGGCATAGAGTTCCAACTCCGTTTCGTTGGAGAAGAACGTGCCGGCATTGACCTTATTGATAGGTTCTGCCGAAAGGAATTTCTCGCACGAAACGCCTGTCAATATTACCGCAGCGGCGAGAACCGGTTTTATAAACTTTATCGTATTTTTCATTTTCTTGTCCTCCATATTAGAATGTGAGATTCAAACCGACGGTGATAGTCTTCAACATAGGGTAGCTGTAACCCTGTCCGTTACCCGACAAACCTGTCTTGTAGCTGTTGCCTTCGCCTCGGAAGTCCATATCGCCATAGTCGATAACCTCAGGGTCGAACAACTTGGTGTGCTTGTACATAGGCGAGTGAGTGAAGAGGTTCTCCATCGAGAGGTAGATTCTCAGACGCTCGATATGTGCCTTGCGGGTGAGAGCCTGCGGGAAGGTGTAGTCTACCGTGATGTTCTTGATACGAACATACGAAGCATCCTGCAGATAGTAGTCGTTCTCGTAAGCGAGAGGGCCTACGTTACGGTTAGCCGAGTAGCCGACCTGACGGGTGTAGTATGCGCCCGGGTTGAGAACCTTCCAGTTTTCGGTGCTGTAATCCATCTTGACAGCGTCGGTAACGTGGAGCTTAGGCAGCTCGCCGTAAGGACGGTTGTACATACCCCAGAACAGACCCGAATCGACGCTCGGATACCAGTCGCGCTTGCCGACACCCTGGATGAATACGCTCAGGCCGATGCCGTTCCACGATGCTGCGAGGTTGATACCGTAGTTGTAGCGCGGAGCAGCGTTACCGATACGCTCCAGGTCGCCGTGGTCGTCCAGCGTAGCCTTGCCGTAGCCGATGTCTTTGCTGTCGTCAAGGTCGAGGAATTTGAGGTCACCGGCGAATGCCTGGAAGTTCGAACCGTTCTTGTGGAACTTATCCTGTACCCAGGCTGCAGCCTCTTCGTTGTCGAGGAAGTAACCGTCGGTGCGGAAGCCCCAGATTTCGCCGAGCTCCTTACCTTTATAATAGTTGTAGATGTCGCCGTTCTCGTTGTAGAAATCCTTAACCCAGGTGCGGCTGTCCCAAACGCTTACACGTACGCTGTACTTGAAGTCCTTGCCGCCGGCCTTGAACTGGTCGCGCCACGAGAGGGATGCCTCCCAACCCTTGGTCTTCAACGAACCGTAGTTGCCCTTAGGCGACTCAACACCGAGAATCTGCGGATAGTCCGGACCGGTGATGAACAGGTCGTTGGTGTAACGCCAGTAGTAGTCGAACGAACCCGACAGACGGTTGCGGAGCAGGTCGAAATCTACGCCGATATCGTAAGTAGTAACGGTCTCCCAGGTAAGCGACTTAGGCACCATGTTCGGCATCGGAGAGTAAGGAACTTTCTGTCCGTTGATAAGAATCGACGAGGTATTTACCTGCATCAGCTCCATGAACGAGTATGCGCCGATGGATGCATTGCCGAGCGAACCTACGTTGGCACGGAATTTCAGGTTGTCGAGCCAGTTGCGCGACCACTTCATCCAAGGCTCCTCGGAGATGCGCCATCCAATCGAACCCGAAGGGAAGAATCCCCACAACTGATCCTGAGGGAAGAGCGACGAACCGTCGGCACGAGCGGCGAACTCGAAGATGTAACGGTTCAGGAGCGTGTAGTTGATACGGGCGAATACGCCGACGAATTTTTTGTCCCAACCGCCGTCGCCTACTTTATACTGGTCGCTGTCCATCAACTCGAACGA
>CAZESW010000051.1:0-2268 GCA_964514795.1 uncultured Alistipes sp. | reverse complement strand
TGCGGATTGCCTTGTAGGTGAAGTCGCCCGTGAATTTGAGCACGTCCTTGATAGGCTCGATGGTGAGCGTCGTGGTCGTAGCCACGTTCATCTTGTCGTCCTCCTGATAGGAGAGGTTCTGGCTCATCATGTCGTAACCGGTCGATGCACCGTAGAAGGTCGGAGTGCCGTCCTCGTTGTAAGGCATGTAAACCACCTGACCGCGCATTTCAATCTGACGGCCGATAGGGTAGCTGTCGCCGCCCGGAACGGTAGGCTGGTGGTACTTGTTCTTGAAGAGGCTGGTGTTGTTGGAGAGTTTCAGCCACTTGGTAATCTTGACGTCACCCTTCGCACGGAGGTTGTACGAGTCGAAATTCTCGTTGCCTACCTTGAAGATACCGTCCTGGCTGTAATATTTGCCCGACAATGCGAACGAAGCGCGGTCGCTTGCGCCGCTGATGCTCAGATTGTGGGTGTGGCCGATAGTGTGATCCTTGTAGAACAGCTTGTACCAGTTGGTGCTGCCGTAGTACAGATAGTTGCCTTTATCATCTACGCCGTAAGGGTTGTGATAGTTCTCGTAGGTAGGGTCGGTGTAACGTCTGCGGAACTCCTCGTGATATGCGGTCGAATAGGTGTTCGCGCGGTTGTTGATGTTCGTAGGAGCCTTACCCGACGAGGTAGGAGTTCTCGTATCGTTGGTGAAGAAGTCTACGAAGCTGTCCAACCATGTAAGACCGTCGGTAACGAGTTCGTTCTCCTGACGTACCGTGCGCTGGTGTACCGAAACCGAACCGTTGTACGATACGGAGATACGGTCTTTCTTCGCGTTCTTGGTCGTTACGAGGATTACACCGAATGCACCGCGGGCACCGTAAACGGCTGCCGAAGCGGCGTCTTTCAGTACGGATACGGTCTCGATGTCGTCCGGGTTAATCGACGTGAGGTCGCCCTCTACACCGTCGATGAGGATGAGTGCGCTACCGCCCTGGCCGATTTCGCGGATTGCACCGGTACCCGAACTTGCCTTCGAACGGGCAGAGTAGGAGGTCTGACCGCCGCGGATGTAGATTTGTCCTTCGTGGTTAGGCTTACCGTCGACCTGAATGATGTTCAGACCCGGTATCATACCTTGCAGCGAACGGGTCACGTTCGAGTTGGTACGGCTTTCGATTGCTTCGCCGGAGAGATTCTCGACTGCACCTACCAACTGAGCCTTTTTCAGAGTACCGTAACCTACGACTACGACGTCGTCGATGGCTTTGGCATCCTCTTTCATGATAACGTCGATAACGGTGCGGTTATCGACGGTCTGTGCGACGTCCGTATAGCCGATATAGGTGAATACGATTTTCGCATCGGCTGCGGCTGTAATAGTGTAAGCACCGGTCGCATCGGTGGTTGTACCGTTGGTCGTGCCTTCAACGTAGATAGACACGCCCATGAGCGGTTGTCCTGTGGCGTCCTTAACGACACCTTTAACTACGACATCCTTGGCAGCCGTAGCATACTCCGAAAATTCCCCCCCCCTCAAATTCGGGTCAGAGAGGTCTTCTCGCGCCTGTACAGCCGTGGTAGTCAGCACGGTAGCGCAGAGCATAGCGGCGCATGTACGAACTTTGCGGCTGGTTTGGGTTTTGTAAAAAAGTTTCATAAAAAATTTTTTAAGGTTAGTGTGCGTAAATTTTTTTGCAATTTTTTGTTTTGAAGGTTTCTCTGTCGTCTCTTTTCTGTTTTGCTCGATTAAAATGTTTTTAATGGTTAAACTTATTATGTTCGTTGATAATGGTTGAATTCGTTGTAAATTGTTAAATTTTTAATAAAATGATTGCAAATAGCAATACAAAAATAAATAAAAATTTTATTCGTGCAACAATAAACAGAGAAATTATTGTCGCAGGAAACTAATTTCTCATTATATAACGGCGGATTGCGAAATAAGATTTATATTTGCAATATGGATATAGTGGAATTTCGCGAGTACTGTATGTCGCTGCCCGAAGTGGAGGAGACACTGCCTTTCGACGACGTGACGGTCGTGTTCAAGGCGGGCGGACGCATGTTCGCAGTGATAGGCATCGACGACCCGTCGCATTTCGTCGTCAAGTGCGACCCCGACCGTGCGGTCGCGCTGCGAGAACGCTATCCGGCGATTGCCGCCGCTTGGCATTTCAACAAACGGCACTGGAACTCGGTCCGGCTCGACGGCGGACTGTCCGATGAGTTCCTGCGCCGCGAAATCCGCCACTCGTATATGCTCGTCGTTCGCAAGAATGTTACTCCGAA
>CAZESW010000050.1:0-8537 GCA_964514795.1 uncultured Alistipes sp. | reverse complement strand
TGCTCGAAAATCACTCTCAAATAATCTCGAAATAAAATTCAAAACAGTTTCTTAAAAACTTTTGGTCTGTCCGTTTGCTGTTTTCGCGTCGCACCTGCCCGCCGGACGGGTGCGCGGGATCAGCCTCTTCAGCCGGGGTTTACCTTCGGAGTGATTTTGAGTCCGTAATTCCAGAATTTTTCGAGTGCGCGGTGCTTGTCGGCATCGAAAACGTAGTCGATGTTCCGCGTCAGATAGTCGTAGGCGTAAGGACGGTCGGCGAACGGACTTTCGAGTATCGCCTCGTAGGTGTGTTCGATGCCGTAGGTCAGCGCGTGCTGCAATGCGTCGTGAATCTCGTAGGACAACCCCTTGCGGCCGACCCATACGGCGAACGCGAACGGCATGCGGGTATGCGCAATCCACTCCTCGGCGAGGTCGTATGAGTATGCGAAGCGTCCCTCGTGAGCGAAAACCTTGTCGCCGATAAGCAGATAGGCATCGCCCTCCTGCGGGGCGTCGAGCACCGAACAGTCGTCGAGCGACAGCCATTCGGGAGCGATTTTCCAGCGGTTGGCGGCAAGATAGCCCGCCAGCTGAACCGACGTGCGCGAGTGGGAGTCGAGCCAGATGCGGCGCACCTTCGAAATCGGCGTGTTGCCGACGATGACTACCGTGCGTACCGTACCGCTCGCACCTATACAGTAATCGGTGATGATTTCGGCGCCCCTCAGCGACGGCACGACGGCGGACGAGAGCAGAGCGATGTCGGCTTTGCCTTCGATGAAATTCTTTACGCAGTCTGCGGGCGGGGACAACAACAAGTCGGCACGGAAATTACCTTCGTGCCTGATACCATGGATGAACGGTATCGTATTCAGATACGATATTGCGGCTATTTTCGGATTGATGACCATCGTCCATACTTGTTATCATTTTGATTCGACATGTTTCCGTTCCGCTCGTTTCCTCTCGCCGCGACGTTTTCGCACCGTCCGTTTCGGGCGTTTCGCGCGCTTCGGCGGCGGAACCGGAGCAACCGCCGACTCCGAAAAATCGGCCGATTTGCGGTACAAAGATAGCAATCTTTTGCATAGAGTGTGCCCCGTCCGTGTAAAAAGTTTAGAAAAAATGCGGATTTTTTCGTTGCGGCAACCCGTTTGTCTTTAACGGATTGCGCGATAACCGGCCTCCGGCGGAGCGATTTTTTCGCCGCCGCCTCTTGACAAGGGCATATCCGCCGACGTATATTTGCACCGTCGGAAGGACGTTCGTTCCTCGGAGTTTTCAACAAAACGCAAATAGTGTCGAAAACTTTATCGACAACAGAATCTCGTGAAGATTCGCCGGTTACGACCGGTTATCAACAGTAATCAACAGTAATCAACAAGATTATAAACATGATTTCTTTATTGAGCGGGCTTTGCCCGCGCTAAGGTCATTAAAGTCTTTAAGGACTCTAAGGTCTTTAAGGAAAACTGTCCTGCCGACCTTAAAGGCGGCGATTTTTCGCCGCCGTGACCTTAACGACATTAAGGACTTTAATGCGGGCGAATGCCCGCACACCGGCACGTGATACGCTGCCGGAACTTTAACAACTCCCATCTTCCATGAACCGTACCTATCTCACTTCCGCCGTTCAGGAAATCGCCGAATCGAAAGGCTACACGTTCCGCTCCGCCCCGCAGGAGTACATGAATTCGCTCATCAACCATTATCCTGCGGCGTTCATGCCCTATCCCGAGTTCCGCTCCATGGAGGGTCGCCGCCGCGGCAAGATTGTCTACCGCATGACGCTGCATCTGCTTACCGACGGCGCAAGGCTCTCGCCGGAACGACGCGAAAACCGGCTTGAAAAACTCGAACGCGACATGCTCGACATCTTCTGTGCGCTTTCGTCGTGCGAAAGGGTGCTGTCGGTCGAGAATCTGACTCTCTTGCCTTCGGCACTGACACTGACGACCCATGGCGACATCTCAATGACCGCCACCGCCGATGTGGTTTCGCTCTTCGGCGAATTGAAGTAATTACGTGCCGGTGTTTTAAAGTCCTTAGGGTCATGCGGACATTCGCCCGCTTTAAGGTCTTTAACCGATGCCAAGCCGAGAGCAGTCGAGTTTACTCGGACTGCCGAGGCGCGAAGGAGGAAAAAACCGCGTCAGCGGGTTTAAGGTCGGCAGGTCGGTTTTCCTGACTTTGACTAAAACATTCCTGCTTGTCCCTAAATACCTTATAGCCGACGACATTTTGTCGTCGGCGTGACCTTAAAGACTTTAATGACCTTATTCCCCCGCACGTGCCAACCTTCCACCTTAATCTCTAAAACCATGAAATTCACCACCCAACCCGAAAATTTCACTCCGGTCGAAGCCGGACTGATTTACGCTTTCGACACCGAGAGCGACGAACCCCGCGACGTACAGGTCGCGATTATAGAGTGCGGCTCCGACGAGGTTGTCGGCCGCCAGATGCTCTGCGGCGTAACGGAGGGTTCGTTCGACATCGCTCCCTACGTCCGTCCGTTCATCGACCCGCAACCGACCGTGGTGCGCGGAACCGGACTCGCCGATGCCGCATGCGGGCAGTTCGCGGTCGAAATCGACGGAGTGCGCTCACAGGTGCTCACCGTCAGCGACAACCGTGTCGAGACCATTGCGGGGGAGTGGCTCTCGACGATGACCGGGCACCGCCGCATATGCTACGGCGAACGCGACGAAATCCGTATCTTCTGCCGTCCCGGCTCGACGCTCGACGTGAGCGTCGTCGCCGACAACGGAGAAGCGGTCGGCGACAGCATGCGGTCCGACAACGGAGCGGCGGTGCTGCGTATCGACACCTGCGATTTCCCGAAAGAGTCGCGGATGCTCGAAGTGCGTATCGTCTGCGACGGCAGACAGGCGCGCTCGGTATGCTATTCGATGGTGCGCCGCTATCCCGACGACCTTCGGTTGGTGTGGCTGTCGTCGTTCGGCACCTTCGAGCGATATACGTTCCCGGTGGTTCGGAGCATAATGCGGAATACGGTGCGCACTGCTGTTACCGCTGCCGACGGAAGCCGCCGCACCGTGGGCTGCGAGTCGGAGCAGTGCATCCGCATAGTGTCGGACTACGAACGCCGGGGCGTGGTGGAGGCTCTCGCCGACATCGCACTGTCGCCGAAGGTGTGGATTGAGGGCAAGGCGGTGCTTATCGACGTGGAGGTGCTCACGACGGCATCGACCCTCTACGAGTTCGGCAGACCGTGCTGCATCGACGTGGATTTGCGTATTGTCGGAGAGGGGGTGGAGCGATGATGTGCCTTTATATCGACAACAGACCGTGCGATCTTGCGGCGGATGTGGCGCTGCCGGTCGGGTTCGATGCCGCCGACATGTCGGATGTCGCCGCCGGACGCACCGGGCGGACGCTGACGGTGAAGCTCCCGTCGTCGCCGGCGAACAATGCGGTTTTCGGCCGCTCGCTCGACCCTTACTCGGTCGAAAGGTTCAATGCCGTACACCACGAAGCGCGTATCGAGGCGGGAACGGCGGTTCTGTTCGAGGGTACGGCGGTGCTGCTCGGGGTGTCGTTCGGGCAGCCGTCGGGTGCGGCGGAATACGAGGTGCGCATCACGGGCGGTTCGGCGCAGTGGGCGGAACGTGCGGCGCATACGATGATTGGCGAGAGCGGCATCGACTTCTCCATGCGTCTTACGCCCGACGAAATCGCCGCCACATGGCACGGCGACGACCGTGCGGTGCGTTTCCTGCCCGTCTGCCGCGATACACGTTTCGCGGGGGTGTCGCCGTCGCTGCTGCCCGTCGAGCGAATCATGATGACGGACGACTATCATCCGTTCATCTCGGTCGCGGCTCTGGTCCGGAGCATATTCGACGATGCGGGCTACCGTCTGCGCAGCGACTTTTTCGACGGCGACTTCGCGAAATCGCTCTATGTCTCCGGTTCGTACAGGTCGGTCGATACCGTGCGGCTGCGCGAACGGCTCGACTTCTTCGCCCGCCGTCGTGCGAAAGCCTCCGCCGATGCCGACTTTATGGGCAGAGTGTTCGCCTCGCCGTCCGTGGTCAAACACTCGGTGGGCAACATCGTCGATACCGCCGACCCGCTGACGACCGACGAAAACGGCAATGCGATGAGCGATACCTTCTCCAACGGCGGCTGTTTCTTCGTGGACGGCGACGGATATGCCTGCTTCTCGCCGTCGGTCACCGCGAATGTCGGATTCCTGCTCCATCTGGAATACGAATCCTCGTTCCGAATACTCTCGCGCCGACGGTTGAAGGGATTCGACAAAATAACCCTTATCGGAGGGCTTACCGTCGAATTTACGCTCGCCAACTCCTATTACGACTACCGCAGTTCGCCCATTGCGGGCAACCGTTACCGGGCGATAGTGTTCGACCACACGGAGGGTCGCACCTATTCGTTGCGACGCGGTACGACCGAAATAGCGACATTCTCGTCGCGTTCGGCTCTGGCGACGATTCCCGTGTCGGCGGCGACGGGCGAGTGCCGGCTGTTCTGCCGCGATTCGGCGACGGGGCCGTGGACGATGTACGATGGCGACTGGGCGCTGTATGCGGGATATGTCGGGGAGAGCGGTACGGTCGCCGTGCAGACCGACATCCGCATTCCGCCGCGGGAGATTGCCATACGGTCGAAACAGCTGTTCGACAAAATCATCTTCGCCGGAGCGGATGAGGGCATGACGCTCACCGTCGGCAGCGGATGCTCGCTGCGCCCATACTTCTCGGAGTGTGCGGGCTACGGTTCGACGCTGACGTTCGCCGACATTGCCGCACGACGTGTCAGCAGGCTCGATTTCCTCGCGGCGGTGTGCCATCTGTTCAACCTTGTCGTCCGGACCGACAACCGCACCAAAACCGTCCGTATCGAACCTATGGAGCGGTTCTACGACGACTCCGCGGCATTCGACTGGACGGACCGAATCGACCGTGCGCAGCCGATAGTGCTCTCCGACATTGGTATAGACGCTCCGCAGTACCGCCTTTTCGGTTATCTCGAAGGCGATGCCGCGACGGCCGAATTCGATGCCGCGAACGACGAACCGTTGGGCGTGTGGATATCCGAAAATCCGCTCTACGGCACGAAACCGACCACGCGTCAGATGCGAAATCCACTCTTTACGACCACCGTCAATACCGATTCGGCCGTCGCGACCGCTCCTTCGGCGTCCGTCATGCGCATAGGCGAAGCTGACGACGAAGACCCGCAGCAGTCGGCATCCTCCATGCTGCGAATCGTCCGCTATCTCGGCATGCACCCTCTGCCGTCGAACGAGACGTGGGGCTATCCGCATGACGAGGCGGGCTACCCGCTGGCGGCATTCATCTTCGGCGGCGACGACAGCTGCGACGGGTTCACGCTCGGTTTCGAAGACCGCGACGGGCAGGAAGGGCTTCACCGCTTCTACGACGACATGCTCGACCGCGAACGTATGCGCCAGTATCTGACGGTGTCGCTCCGCCTTTCGCCCGAAGATGTGGAGCGGCTGTCGGCTCCCGACGGACATTCGCCGTGGTCGGGCAGTACGTTCCTGTTCACCGTGAACGGCGGGAATATTCGCTGCCGGTTGTGGAGCATCGGCGCATACGACCCGTCGAAACCTTCGACCGAGTGCCGTTTCATCAGACTGCGGGAGGACAGACGATGAAGAAGAGTCTCGACCGTTACATTTTCGCTCCCCTCGCAATCGAGATGCGCGGACTCGGCAGCGACGAGGTTCTCGACCGTCTGTGGAGCGAAGGGCTTATCGACGTGGCGGCTCTCGAACGCCGTGCAATGCGCCGCGAGGTCATGCAGCGCGTGAAGGCGGGAGAGGCGAAGTGTCGGGCGATGGATGCCGTCGCCGCCCGGTTCTGCTGCTCCTACGAGAAAGTCCGCGCAGAAGTTTACAGAAAGTAATCCGACATTTTTAACGACATTATTATGCCAACAAAATCCCAAATCCGAATTTCCGATTCAGCCGAAGTGTGCGTAATCGATATCGAAGGCATCATCGGGGTGCCCGAGGAGTGCCAGTTCGGCGGCGAACCGTCGCAGGTGGCGACCTACGAGAAGTTCCGCAGGCAGGTCGAGCGCATTTCGAATATCGAATCGCCCGCCGTCGTGGTCAATATCCGTTCTACGGGCGGCGACGTGAACGACGCGATGCTGATATACGATGCCCTCGTTGCCCTCGATGCCCGTATCACGACCCGCTGCTACGGCTATACGGCATCCGCCGCGACGATTATCGCGCAGGCTGCCGACGAGGGTTGCCGCGAAATATCGGCCAACGGACTCTACCTGATTCACAACTCGGTATGTGCCGTCGAGGGCAATGCCGAAACCCTGTCGTCGCGCATAGAGCTGCTGCGCAAGACCGACGAGCGTATCGCCGCCGTCTATGCCGCACGCTCGGGACGCCCTGCCGAGGAGTTCGTCGCGCTGATGAACGAGAACAACGGCGACGGACGCTGGCTCTCGCCCGACGAAGCCGTTGCGGCGGGACTTGCCGACCGCACAGTCGGTGCCGAGGAGCAGTCCGTGAGCGATTCGATAGTCCGTGACATAGCCGAACGCATCGTGCGTCTGTTCGGCGGTGACAGGAGCGTTGCGGATGCCGGCCGGCCGCTGCCGTCGGCGGCGAGCATCCTGCATCTGCCCGTGACCGAAACCGAGGCCGCGAAGTCGGTCGTGGCGTTCGAGGAGGGGCAGAATGCGGCCCGGCCGACCAAGACCGCCGAATGCGAAGACCCCGACGACGACATGCGCCAGACCCCGAATGCGCTCGCATACTCCGCCGATGCCAGGAGCTTCCGCAGAGTGTAACCAAGGTCTTTAAGGAAGGCGGGCTTTGCCCGCCAAAACTCTCCTGCCGACCTTAAGGACCTTAGAGACCCTAACGACCTTAGAGACCCTAACGACCTTAAAGACCCTAAACCCCGGCACGCGAAAAACTTAATTAAAAAACACCAAAAACTCAAAAAATCATGTTAATCGAAAATCCGAAGACCTACAAGGGTCGCGATGTTGAAACCATCTTTTTCCGTCCGGCATTCTGCGGCAAGTCCGCCGAGGAGCTGGGCATCAGAGTAATCTACAACATGCCTCTGCCGACGACGGTGCAGGTGTGGAGCCGTCCCGACAACGTGCTGCAATCCTATGAGAGCGGCTGGAACGGCGGTTCGAATGCCCGCAAGTTGCAGAAGCATATCGACATGCGCAAGGTGAAGGCGGAATCGTCGTTCACGGCCGAGGACTACTTCGCAATGGTGTTCGAACAGATAACGGGCCGCACCGACGTCAATATGGGCGACCTGACGGGCACCGAACTCGAAAAGGCGGAGACCGAACTCTTCCGTCAGGCTATCGCCGAGAGTGTGCGCACCACGATGTGGCTCGGCGACACGGCGGGAGTCATTTCGCCGTACACCACGTTCGACGGCTTCCTGAAAGCAATCAAACTCGCCCATCAGGCATCGGCCGAGGGAATGTCGTACACCGAGTACGAGGTCGGCGATTTCAACACGGTCGCCGATATGTTCGAGCTGACGTGGCTCAAAGCGTCGCCCGAACTCCGCAGCCTCAGTTCGGAGGGCAACCTCGTCTATTTCATCACGTCCGACCTGCGCCACGAATACGAGTGCCAGCTCGACGAGAAGGGTGTGGACACGGCGTATCGCGAAAGCATCGAGGGCCGCAAGGTGCTGGGATACCACGGTATTCCGATTGTCGAGGTGCCGCTGGGCAAGTATTCGGCGCAGCAGAAGTTCGGCAAACAGTTCTGCATCCTCACCGACCGCCGCAACATGGTGCTCGCGCTCAATACGGCTGACATGCCCGAGAACGAGGTGCGCATGTGGTACAACCCCGACGAGATGGAGAACCGCCAGCGTGCCGTGTTCCTTGCCGGTACGGAGATTCTCGACGAACGTCTGCTGTCGGTCTGCATAACCCATTAGCGGAGTATGGCGACTGCGGCTTACAAACCTGTCGGGGGAGTGGCGCGTGCCGTACTCTATCCGGCGGGAGAAGATATGGATTTTCGGTTCGCCGACGGGGTTTGCACGGCCGATTTCGGCTGCAAGCCTTTGGAGGTGCCGTTAATCGACGACCGGTCATCGTTCGAGGAGTTGTTCGACAACTCCTCCGGGCCGGTCTCCGTAACCCATACGCTGACCCTCGTTGCCGAACGCGGAGCGGCTGAACGGTGGCTCTCTCCGGAGTTCGCCGCCTGTGTGTCGCGGCAGGGTGTCGTAGCCGACGTTACGCTGAACGACGGTCGCCGTCTGCTCGTCGGATGCTCGGAGAGAATGGAGCGGGATTTCCCGCTGCGGTTCGTGTCGCTGCGCAGCGACTCGGGCAAAAAGCTCTCCGACACTCCTACGCTGACACTGACGCTGCGTTCGACGGATACGGATGCGGCAGCAGAAATTGCAGAACAAAGACCTTAGAATCCTTAGGGACTTTAAGGACCTTAAAGACTTTATTCCCAACTACCATGAAAACACCCACCAAAAAAAGCGTCGTTTGCAGTGTCGGCAACGCCGCAG
>CAZESW010000049.1:0-8636 GCA_964514795.1 uncultured Alistipes sp. | reverse complement strand
TGGTGCGGGGACTACTATGAAAATGTTTTGGTTAAGAAAATTTCTACTTGTCGATGCTGTCGGCTTCGCTGTCGTACAGCAGTTTCTCGTACTCCTCGCCGTCGATTTCGCCCGAAACGGCATCGCCGGCATCTAAAACGTGCTCGTTAATTCCCTTACGCATTATCCGCGCGACCTCTGCATCGCCGAAGTCTTCGGATTCGATACTCCACAACGCTGCAAATACCGTTCCAATAATTATCAGAATCCATGCGAACAGAGCCGACAGCATAATCCACAGTCGCGGACGCTTGTTCATCAGCAGGGTTACGAACAGATAGAGCAGCAATGCAATCGGAATAAACACTATCGCGATACCGAGTACGCAAAGCACTGGTTCTTCGGGTGTAATCAGGCTCGACAATGCCCCGAAATTGCCGATTTCGAACAGCGAGGCGAAACCTCCGAATATAATCGAGAACATCGCTACGAGCAGTACCACCAGCAAGAATACGAACGGCAGTATCAGTATCGCGACGAAGAGTTTGAGCATCACAACGAATATTCTGCCCAATACGGTTACCGCAGATGCGACGCTCGATTTGGCGGTCTCCTCCGGAGTGGCTGACGAATTCTCGCTGATGGAGCGCAGTGTTACCGGCTCGCCGTTCATTTCGAGTTTCTGGCGTGCGGTCTGCGCCGACGGAACGGCGAACCACATGATGATATAGGCAATGACGAGCATTACGAACAGATTGCCGAATGCGGATGCGAACCAGCCGTGGCAAAATATGGAAATCAGAAGCGGGATGAACGGTACGAGCCGAATCCATACGGTATCGACATCGAAATATTTGCCAAATCCCGCACACACGCCGCCGAGTTTGGCATTCTCGACATCGCGGTAAAGACGACGCGGAATGCGGGTATCGCTCTTTATCGGTTCGTCGTCGATCTCCTCGCCCGAAATATCCTCGGCACAGCCGAGTTGGGCGATGATATTCTCGATAAGAGGTTTCTGCACGGTCTGTCCCGCGTCGCTCTGCGCCGACAGAATCAGTTCGGCGATACGGGCTTCTATGTCGGCGATAATCTCCGCACCGTCGGGGTTGTGGTCGTAGGCTTTTTTAAGCGAAGATATGTACTCTTCCAATCGGGCGTAGGCATCCTTCTCGAACGTAAACGAGATACCCGATATGCTGCATTTATTTATTTCGTTCATGGCTTATTTACTTTCTTTTGATGGAACTCATACCGGAACTGGAAAGGTGGGTTGCAGTGCAGTCGCCCGAATAACGGAGCGACGATGCGCCGGAGGTTTCGGCACTCAGGGTACCGTCGCAATAAACATCCGCCTTGGATGCACCCGAAACCTCGGCGATACATTTAGTCGCATTGACGTTGGCTTTCGAAGCACCGCTGATTTCGATGCTGAGACCCTCGAACTTCATGTCGGAGGCACTGAATGTGGAGGCTCCCGAAACATCGACCTCTCCCTTGTGCACCGAACCCGAGAGCGACAGTTTGGATGCGCCCGACAAATCGACCTCGCACTTGCCGCCGTAAATGTCGGCGACGACATGCGACGCACCCGAACAATCTATCTCCGTTTCGCCGGCATTGGCATTGACTTCGATTCGGGATGCACCGCACGCATCGATATCGAGTTCGCCCGCAACGTCAAGCATAGGTTTCACCACAACGGAGGAGGCTGCAGACGCCTTGATGCTGCGGATACGGCCGTTGTTCGGAATATAAATCTCGGCGATAATTCCTTGCATATTAAGGGATTTTATCTTGTCGGAAATCTTCGCCTTAAACACGCCTTTCGACACCGACACTTCGACGTAAGGCATTATCGACTCGTTGGCACGGACGATGATATTGCCGTCGGTGCGGTCTTCGACCGTAAGTTTGATGCAGCGCGAAACGTCTATCTTCTCGAAATTCATATTGCTCTTGTGCGCCTGCATCACGATTTTGCCCTTCTTCTCCGTTGCGACCGGCTCTAAATACTCCGCGCCGTCGTCGGTAACGGTCTTGACGACCTTGCCGTCCTTGTCGCAGACGGTCGCGGTATATTTGCATCCGCCGCCGCACAAATCGAGTTCGTCGATATTGACGTGCAGTTCCTCGCCGTTGGTATCCTTGACGGTTATGCGGTTGCCGTCGATTGCGACATGTTCGCCATTGTCGCCGTTGATTTCGAGTTTGCCGTCGAACGAAATCGAACCGCCGTTGCACTTTACTTTCAGTCCGTCGCCGGCGTTATGCGCCAGAACCGGCGAAGCAGTCATCGCCGCAACGGTCAATATTGTAAAAATCCTTTTCATCTTTTCGTTTTTTAATGTTTTTTTCTTATCCTATTGATTTGCTCCACGAGTTTGTCCCATGCCTCGTCGAGCGAAGCCAGATATCGTTTGCCGTCCTCGGTCAGCGAATAATATTTGCGCGGAGGACCTTGCGGCGACTCCTCCCAGCGGTAGGTCAGATAGCCTGCGTTCTTCTGGCGGGTAAGTATCGGGTAGAGCGTTCCCTCGACCACTATCATCTCCGCCTCTTTGAGTTCCTGTATGATTTTAGGAGCGTACGAATCTCCGTTGGCAAGGATTGCGAGGATGCAGTAATCCATTATACCCTTGCGCATCTGTACTTTTACATTATCGTCTTTCATAGAATTTTGTATTTATCGTCTCCTCCGGAATCACTATCCACAGAATTATGTATACCCACACCGACAGTCCGCCGAATATAATCAGCAGCAGAGTAGCAAGACGGATTGCCGTAGCGTCGATATTGAAATACTCGGCGAGTCCGCCGCAGACACCCGCAATCGAACGGTCGGTACGCGAACGGCGGATAACGCGCGGAGTGTTCGCATTCACGCGCGAATAGGAATCGGTCTTCGTCTTGCGGCGTTCGCGACGCTCGGGTCCGAAATCTTCGGGACGACCCATGCGGGCTATCGCCTGCTCGACGATTCGGAGCGAAACGACCATCAGCGACGACGAACGCGACTCGATGAAGATTTCGGCGAAACGCGCTTCGATGTCGTTCATCGTATCGTCGTCGTTCTCCGCCAGACGGCTGCGAACATCGTCGAAATAATCCGACAACCGCTCGTAGGCATCCATATCGAGCGTAAATGCCTGCGAACCGATGTTTACGTTAATTGTTTCTTTCATGGTTGAGAGTATTAGTTTGCCTGTTTTACTACTTTTGTACTGCAAATATAATACACTTTTTAGTATTATGCAATACATAGTACTAAAATTTTGCAAAAAAATTATAGGTATCACCAGATTTTCAGGTGATACCTATATTATAAAGGGTCGGTTAAAGTGGTTGGCGGGAATAAATTATAAGGTGAATAAGGTAACGGCGGCAAAACCGCCTATAAGGTGGTTAAGGTAGATAATGATTCCCGCGTGAGCGGTATTTCCTTTAAAGACCTTATCTTTCGGCGACATTAAGCACCTTAAACTCTTTATTCACCTTAAATCACCTTATTTTTCGCCGCCGCCCTCCCGCAACGCAGCAGATTGTCCGTTATCACGCACTGCTTCTTGCGATTGCCTCGGTGCGTCAGAATGGACAAGATGCAAGGCGCAGAGGGTGAGAACGAGGGAGTTTACTCACCGTAAATGACCGAGTTCGAATCCCGAATGCAACGCAGCAGATTGTCCGTTATGGCGCACCGCCTATCGGTCGGCACGCTCAGTCTTGGAAGCCTTTTTCTTCTTTTTGGAAGCGAGCATAGTCTTGACGTACGGCAACTCCCCTATTTCGGCTGCACGGTCAATCATATACTTGCGCAAATCCTCCCAGCGGTAGTAAGGCGCGATGTCGCTCTCAATCGGCAGTCGGCACTCGTCTTTCTCGTTGTGCAACATCTTGACAATCACTTCTCCCGCCTTGTTGCGATAGAATATGAACTGCAAGTTGGAAGCCATAGGCGTAATGCGGAAATCCGCCCATTTCTCTTTGAGGTCGGGGTCGGCATAACTCGTGCGGGCGCATTTGCCCTCGACCTGCATAGCCGCCAGAGTGGAAATCACCGTAACGTCGTGTCCGAAGCGCAGGAATGCCTTGCGGCCGCCGTTGGCGAGGAAATCGTCGGCATCGCGCACAATCTCTTTCATAAGAATCGAACCGTCGTACAGAATGCCGTCGCCCCACTCCGCCGAATTGGCGAACGTAGCGTAACGCTGTCTATTGACTCCGTCCCAGAATTTCATGCGCTGCTCGCCGTTGAAGATGCCGTTCATGCGGTCGTCGCCCTCGGTATCCTGCATTATTATCGTAAGGTAGTGCAGTGCGCGAACGAACTTGACGTATGCCTTGCGGTCGGCGTCGATGGTGCTCTTGTATTCGGGTTTGAAAATCTTGGCGAGAACATCATCGGCAACCTCTTCCGCCACCCCGTCGATACCCGGTTTGGTAGCCGCCAGAGCCTCGTCCAGCGAATATTTGCGGCCGCGCGACGGAACGAGAACCTTATGCCAGTTGTCGTTGGTCGTGCGGTAGATGTAGATTTTAGGATTCAACTCCTTCAACCGCTCGTTGAATGCCGCCATGGAGAGAATGCAGCGCGGAACGTTGGTCGAACGGCTCTCGATATGCACGTTCTTGCCCTTGAACAGCATCGGATAGGCGGCATACATGCGTTCGGCTATACCGCGGTGTTCGTTGGCTCCCTGAACCGAGAGTTCGCCCGTGCGCCCCTTCGCCTCTTTCGCCATACGCTTTACCGTCGGATAAATCTCCTTGCCGAAGTCGGTGAGCATATCCGCCTTCGCAGCCTTCTTGAACATTGCGTAAGGAATATCGTAGTTGCCAGCCGAAGCATGCCAGCGGGAGCCGTGACGGCCGAAGTGGCTGACATAAACCGGAGTGAAGCCCTTCGGAACAGGAGTGGATTCGCCCTTCGTGAAGCGATAGGTATGGTAGATGCCGCCGGCGCAGTCGGGATTTCGGTCGAAATACTCCGCCGTCAGCGGTTGTGCCGACAGAGTCGTCGCGAACGACAGTGCCAGCAGAACGAGAAATTTGAATTTCATGATTTTCGGGTTTTATTACATTATTTTACAACTGCGATTCGAGGAATTTGCGGAGGTCGCTCCAACGGTAGTAGCAACCGTTCACCGGTTCGCCCACAGCCTCGACCAGACGCTGTTCGCGCTCGCAGAACAGAACCTTCACGAGGATGTCGCCCGCCTTGTTGCGGAAGAATATGAGCTGGACATTGGATGCCATAGGAGTGATGACGCTGCACTGCCAGTTGGCGCAGACGGTCGAATAGTCGTCCGTAATCAGCGAACCGCTCGGAATGCCCATCATCGTGACGAACGGAATCATCGTAACGTCGTGAGCGAAACGCAGCGTAGCCTGCTCGTCGCCCGTGGCGACAGCCTTGTCGGCATGGGCTATGACGTTGCGCACCATCTCTTTCGCTCCGACAAGAATGGCATCGAGGAAGATTTTAGACGGACCGGTAAGCAGATAACGGCGCAGGTTGGACGCCTTCCACAATTCGCAGAGTTCGTCTTCGGTGAACAGATAGTTCAGCGTCTTGCCCTCCTTGCCGAGAATAGCATTGCCGAGATACATGTCGTACATGAAGTCGCCGGCATCGCCTATCATCGTCTCTCTCACGCGGCTGCCCTTGCGGAACAGATTGTCGAGAAAGCGGGTCGGGTCGGGCATATTCGCACGGCGGATTGAGTCGCTGAGAGGCTTCGCCTTGTCGTTCACGAGATTAAGACCCGCATACGCGGCGAGGAACTTGGCATTCGCGGCGCTCGCCTCCATGGTAACGTCTATTTTCGGCGACATGCGCACCAACTCCTGCGCGAACGACGACATGGAGAGGATGCAGCGGGGAACGACCGTAGATTTGCAGTTCACATAGCAGCGTCTGCCGCCCTTGGTCGAGAACACCTGCGGATAGGATTCGTACATACGGTGGGCAATGCCGCGGTGCTCGGCGAATCCGAGTTCCGACAAGTCGCCGTAACGGTCTTTGGCTTCGGCGGTAACGGCCAGCCAGTCGGCATAGAAACGCTCGCCCGTTTCGGTAAGTTCGCCCGCCTCGTGAGCCGCACCGAACACTTCGAGAGGCTTGTCGTACTGGTGCACGAGGATGTTGTAGCGCGAACCGTGGCGACCGAGATGGCTGATATAGAACGGCTCGTAGCCCTTCGGAGCAGGAGTGACGTTCGATGCCATCTCCGACGGATAGGGACGATAGATTTCGAGGTAATAGTAAGGGTCGATGTTTTTGAAGTAATCCGCCGACTGCGCACGAACGGCGGCAACCGAGCAGACAACAAGGACAAGTGACAGGAATCGCTTCATTTAAACTGATTTTAGGTGTGTTATTTGTTTGTCATTATTTCCAGTATGAGTTTGTCGGTCTGCTGCATTCCCTTGCGGCCGATGGCAGTGAGATTGTGGATGCAGCGGTCCACGTCGTCGTCGATGATGCCTTCGAGCGAGGTCGTATGGCGATGACGGACGGCAAGCACCGCCGACAGCACGGCGGTAGCCACTCCGCTCGTAACTTTGAGCGAGCAACTCGGTTTCGCACCGTCGCAAATCATTCCCGTAAGGTTCGCCACCATATTTTTCACGGCGTATGTAACCTCCTCGTAGCCGCCGCCCATAAGATACGTTATGCCGCAACTCGAACCTGTCGCCGCAACGACGCAGCCGCACAGTGCGGAGAGGCGGCCGAGGCTCTGTTTGATATATATCACCGTCAGATGGCTGAGCGTCAGCGCACGCAGAATCCGTTCGTGCGACGCTTCGTGCGCCCGACCGAAGATTACGACCGGCACGGTAGCCGAAATACCCTGATTGCCGCTGCCCGAATTGCTCATCACGGGAATCATCGCTCCGCTCATACGGGCATCGCAGGCTCCGCTCGTATAGGAGAGAATCTTGGCGAACAGCGTATCGCCGAATATCGAGTGGTGGGAATCATCGTGGAGCATACGGCCCAGTCCGTGTCCGTAATCGCCGCCGAACGACAATTCGGCTGCCGAAATATTCATCTCGGCAGACTCCCACAGAAATTCTATATCTTCGAGAGGAACGGTCGTGGCGAAATCGAACACCTTGCGCATAGTAAGTTCCGACGAATCGCTGCCACAAGTACAGCCACCATCAGAAACGGCGGAGAATACCGGCTCGCCGTTGCGGTATATGCCTACGAAATTGGTATGCGAACCCGCGATAACGGCTTTCGCGCTGTCGCCGCCCGACCGAACGACCGTTTCGGCATAGAGCACTTCGCCGCTTTCGGTCTCGGTCGCGATATGTATCGGCGTCGTTTCGATATAGCGTTTCGCCTGCTCGACAGCGTCGGGCGTAACGTCGCGAAGCACCTCCAAACCGTATTCCGACTTGCCGACCAGAACCCCCAGAGCAACTGCGATAGGCAGTCCTATCATACCAGTATTGGGGATGCCGACACCCATCGCATTTTTGTAGATATTGGCACTGAGCGATATTTCGATGCTGTCGGGAATGCGCCCCAGCGTTTCGCGGGCTTTGGCGGCACAGAGAGCGACCGCTATCGGCTCGGTGCATCCGATTGCCGGAACGACCTCGCGCCGGATAAGGGCGATTATCTCGTCGTATTCTTCACGTTTCATAATACGCAATTTTCTACAAAGGTAAAAAAAAGCATGCAAAATCAAAATTGATTTTGATTTTTATCCGTGTTACCTATCCTCCTCAATCCCCCTGACTTATCCTCCAAAACCTGATTTCTCCTGCCAATAAAGACTTTAAGGGCCTTAGGGACATTAAGGTCTTTAAGGTTCATAAGGAACAACGACGGGCACCCTTTCAAGGATGCCCGCAGGTGTATAAGTGCGATGGATTGCAGAGGTGCGTCAGAATGGGCAAGATGCAAGGCGTTGAGATTTTTGGCGAGGGAGTTTACTTGGCGTAAATGACCGAGCCAAAACATCGAAAACGACGAAGCAGATTGTCCGTTATCACGCACCTCCCACGATTACAGCCAGCCGCCGTTATCCGCCGTACCGCTCTCGCGAACCACGATGGCGAATTTCTTCGTCACCTCGGTAGCAACAGGCGAATTGCTGCCCGTCTGCGATGTTCCGCCGACGAGAGCCGTTACCGTTACCGCAGCGATACCGGGTTTGGCGCAGACGACGTAAAGTTTCGAACCCGAAAGCAGGCATGTAGTCATGCCGACAGCCGCCTTGTCCTCCGCCGAAACGGTCGCATCCTTGAATTTGAGCGATGCCGCTCCGCAGCCGAAGAATGTAGAGAGGTCGATGCTCTCCGCCATCGACGAGGTAGCCTTCATCGCGACGCAAGGCGTACCCTCGACCTGCAACAGCAGACGATAGGCGTCGGTATATCCGCTGCCCATATTGTTCTTGTAGTTGGACAGGTTCATGGAACGCGGATAGCGGGTACCGTAATTGACATAATAATAGTAGTACGATTTGGTACCGGTCAGATACTGGTTGATGTCGTTCACCGCCGTAAGCAGCATCGAGCGGTATTCGGAAGCGGTAAAGTGCTTGCCGAGTTTCGCTGCATACGAAAGACCGAGTGCCGCAACTCCCGAAACGTGAGGACATGCCATAGATGTTCCCTCCATATAGCCATAAGGATTG
>CAZESW010000048.1:6792-8642 GCA_964514795.1 uncultured Alistipes sp. | reverse complement strand
TAGAGCAAAGGACTGAAAATCCTTGTGTCCCCGGTTCGATTCCTGGTGGTACCACGCAGAAAGTCAGAGAATATTCTCTGACTTTTTTGTTTTCCGGAAAGTCCATTAAAGTCTTTGAGGATATTGCCGTCTTCAAACCCTTTTGGTCGCGCAAATACCGTTCGGTGTTTTATCGCGGCGAAAAATTTGGATATTTGCATAATTATTTCGTACCTTTATACTGAAATTCGGAATTTTCGACTCACGGCATGGTGAACGAGCGCGAACATAGCCTTATGCAACGGCTCTCGGAGGGCGACGAAAAAGCCTTCCGGGAGTTGTTCGATACCTATTATCCGAAGGTGCAGGCATTCGTGCATTGCATTGTCAAGGAGAACGACACCGCCAACGACATCGCGCAGGACATATTCGCCAAAATCTGGGAGCGCCGCGAAATTTTCTGGGGGGGGGAAGTGCGGTCGTTCGGAGGCTACATATATAAAATGGCGCGCAATGCTTCGCTGAACCAAATCAGGCGCACCTCGAATATCAATATTGCACAAGTTCCGCAAATCGAAGAGAAGGCGGGCAACGAATCGTTCGAGGACGAATACTATGCCCGCGAGAAGGAGCTGTTCATCCGGCTCGTCGTGTGCCGTATGCCCGAACAGCGTCGCCGCATATTCGAAATGAGCCGTTATCTTGGGCTCGACAACCAGACAATCGCCGACACGCTGCATATCTCCAAAAAGACTGTCGAAAATCATCTGACTCTTGCGCTCAAAGAGTTGCGCAACGCTCTCGCCATATTCTCGATACTGTTCTTCGTCGGGCAGTAAGCCAATAACATTACGACCTTAAAGACCTTAACGACTTTAAGGTCTTTTTTTATTACCCCGTTGGGTGTAGACTTCGCGCAATGTGTCTTATAATAAAATGAAGAAACACGCGATGTCAAGAATCAAACAAATCATCGACTCGTACATGAGTCATCGCCAATCCGACGCCGTGCGAAAAGAGTTCGCCGAGTGGTTCGAATCGCCGCAGGATGCGGACACCAAGCAGCGCGTCATGCAGGAATACTGGGACACGCTCGACGCCGAAATGACCACGAATCAGATTGACGGCGCATACTCCGCGACCGCAAGCCGTATCCGCCGCCGCAATTCGCTGCACACCCGCCGGTCGGTATTCGCACGCATATCCCGCGCAGCCGCAGTTATCGCACTGCCGATTATGGCTGCCGCCCTCACATACACCGCAATTCAGCGAACGAACTCCGCCGAAACCGAGTGGCAGGAGGTGTACGCTCCCTACGGCGAAACCCGCAGCGTCGTTCTCGCCGACGGTTCGCACATCCGGCTCAATTCAGGCAGCCGTCTGATATATCCCGACAAGTTCGCGGGCAGCGAGCGCCACGTTTTCCTCGCAGGTGAGGCATACGCCGACATCGCGAAGGATGCCGAGCACAAATTCATCCTCTCGGCGGGCGACATCGACATCACGGTGCACGGAACGGAGTTCAACGTCCGCTCCTACACGGGCGACAGCGAGGTCGAGGTGGCACTGATTTCGGGGTCCATCGACATGACTACGAAGAATCTCGCCGAGAACCGCTGCATCCGCATGACGCCGGGCGACATGGCGAAACTCGACAAGCGGACGGGCGAAATCGCCTCCATCCGCATTCCTGCCGGCACGTTCGACCACGGTACGACGGGCAACAATCTCACCTTCATCAATTCGCGTCTGTCCGACATCGCCGCGCAACTCGAACGCACGTTCGGCGTCAAAATCGTAATCGACAGCGATGCGCTCGCCGACGAACGCTACTATTCGGCATTCGTGAACGGCGAATCTATGGACGACAT
>CAZESW010000048.1:1692-6692 GCA_964514795.1 uncultured Alistipes sp. | reverse complement strand
GTCGGCAGCCGTTCGACCATCGACGTAACCATGACCGAACAGACCACCTCGATGGACGAGGTCGTAGTCGTAGGTTACGGTACGCAGTCGCGTCGCTCCCTGACCACCGCAATCTCCAAAATCGACGGCGCGGCACTCTTCGACGCACCGGTTTCGTCGGTCGGCGAGGCACTGAAAGGCAAGGTTTCGGGTCTGCGCGTAGCGACCAACAACACCGTATCGGGCGAGTCTCCGCGTTTCCTCATCCGAGGCGGTTCGTCGGTGAACCTCAGCAACGACCCTATCGTTATCGTGGACGGTATCACCCGCGACATGAACGACATCAACCCTAACGACATCGAGTCCATCGAAGTCCTGAAAGATGCCGCTTCGGCAGGTATCTACGGTGCGCGTGCATCCAACGGCGTAATTCTCGTAACGACCAAGAAAGGTACTTCGAACAAGGCTCCGGAAATCATATTCGACGCACAGATAGGCTGGCAGTCGCCTGCCCGCAAATGGGATTTGATGAACTCGCGCGAGTTTATCAACTTCGTTCGTCCGGCAGCCGCCGAAGGCCCTAACGCAACGGCGATTCTGACGGGTGCGAATGCTGCGGGTACGGGCAACACCAACCCGAACTCGACCTACACCACCCGTTATCTCGATTACGGCGAAGCGGTACCGGCAGGTTATCAGTGGATGTACGACCCGCTCGACGCCAACAAGGTCATCATCTTCACCGACCGCGACTATCAGAGCGACTGGTTCTCCAACGCGCTTTGGCACAAGGAGTATGTCGGCGTGAACGGCGGTACTAAGAACATGAAATACGCCGCTTCGGTAAGTTATCTGGGCGACGACGGCGTAATCGCGATGAGCAGTTACAACATCTTCACGATGCACGGCAACACATCGTTCAAAATCACCAAGAATCTCGAAGCATCGACCACGTTCGACTTCTCGCGTTCGAAGAAGCACCCGCTTATCGGCAACTATTTCAACGCTATCGGCCGCGGTATCATGATGGGCCCGACTCACCGCGATTTCGACGACGAGGGCAAATGGGTTACCGGAGGCGGCAACAAGAACCAGCAGACCGCAGCATTCTACGAGCGTTTCTACGACCGCGAGACCGCGACCAACCGCATAACCGGTAACTTCAACCTCAAATGGACGATTACCAAAGGTCTGACAGCGACGGCTCAGTACGCAATTTTCGACGGCAACTATCGCGGAAGTTACTACGCTTACGGAGAGAGAGACAATACGCCGAACTACGTTTCGACGACCCGCGGTACGACCGAAACCCGTACGCAGACCACCCGCGACTCGTTCACGGCATTCCTCAACTACCGCCGCACCTTCGCCGAGAAGCACAGCATCAACATCACCGGCGGTTACGACTACATGATGCAGCACTACTGGTATCTGACCGCAAACGCCACCGGTTCGGTTTCCGACAAGGTGCCTATCCTCGATTCGGGAACGGAATTCACCGCAAGCAACAAGGACGAGAAGCAGGCCCTCATCTCCTACTTCGGACGTGCCAACTACGAATACGACGGACGCTACATCCTTTCGGGAACGTTCCGTGCCGACGGTTCGTCGAAATTCGCCAAGGGCAACCAGTGGGGCTACTTCCCTGCCGGTTCGTTCGCATGGGTAATCTCGGAGGAGCCTTTCTGGGACGTATCGAAGACCAAGATGAACACCTTCAAGTTCCGTGCATCCTACGGTCAGACGGGTAACAACGGCATCGGTCTCTACGACACCTACGGCGCATTCTCGACGGGCCTCTACGCAGGCATGTCCACACTGCTTCCTTCGACCATGCAGAACGCCGGCATGAAATGGGAGACCACCACGCAGTTGGATTTGGGTCTCGACATGGGCTTCTTCAACGACCGTCTGCGCGTAATCGTCGATTACTACAACAAGCGCACCGACAACATGCTCTTCTCCATCACTCTGCCAGACACGGGTTCGCTCGGTTCGGTAAAGGCGAACGTCGGAAGCGCACGCTTCTACGGATTCGAGGTCGAGTTGAACTCGGTGAACATCCAGAAGAAGGACTTCACCTGGACCACAAGCATCACCTACTCCTACAACAAGAACCGCGTTCTCAAACTGCCTGACGAGTACAAATACACCGACATCAACGGCAAGACGGCATGGCGCATCGGCGGTTACACGATGAGCGAGAGCGGATACCGTTTCGGAGGCACCGCAGTGGGCGAATCGCTGGGCCGCATTTACGGATACAAGATTTCGCACATCATCCAGACAGACGCCGAGGCTGAGGCTGCACTCTACGATACGCAGTCGCACGGTTACCGCCGCAACGACGGACAGTCCATCACCGGACGCAAGGATGCCGGCGACTACGAGTGGTGCAACCGTCCTGGTTCGAAGCGCACTGCCGACGGCAAAGAGCAAATCGACGCCGAGGATATGTACGAACTCGGCAACGTGATGCCGCACTCGGTCGGAGGCTTCAACAACACGTTCCGCTACAAGGGTCTGACCGTTTCGATTTATTTCGATTTCGCACTCGGACACTCGATTTACAACTACATGAAGTCGCGTATGTTCCAGAATACGCTGGGCAACTGCAACTCCAACCTCGACAAGATGGTTTACGACTGCTGGACTCATCCGGGCGACAACGCGAAATACGCCCGTTTCTTCCCGAACGACCCCGACTTCGGCAACCGCAACTTCTCGCGCTGCTCCGACTACAACGTCGAGCGTGCCGACTATCTCTGTCTGCGCGACGTATCGATTTTCTACGACCTTCCGGAGAAGTGGACGCGCAAAATCGGCATCAAGAAGATTACCGTCGGCGTAAGCGGCAATACGCTCTGCTACTGGACGGGCGTAAGCGGTTCCATCAGCCCTGAAACCGGTATGGGTACGGGTTCGAGCGACAGCATGTATGCGAGCGTTTCGACCGGTTCGAACGAGAATTCGAGCATCGCGCCTCCGACACGCAAGGTATTGTTCAACGTAAAGATTACATTCTGATCGAAACGAGTTCAACATTAAAAGAAAACAGATATGAAATACAGATATATAATCGGTGCCATATTGCTCGGAATGGCGACTGCGTCGTGCCACGGCGATTTGGACATCATACAGGACAACAAACTTTCCGCAAGCAACATGTGGAAAGACGCATCCGACATTACCACCTCCACGAACGGCATCTACGAACGCATGCGTGCCAATTTCGTGCAGACCGACTGCAACGTATTCTACTGGGGTGAAGCGCGTGTCGGAAACTACATGTGGGGCCCGAGCCTCAAAAACCGCGTACAGAACGGCAATATGATCGACGTGCGCATGAGCACGATGAGTTCCGCGACTTCGTCGGCATCGTGGTCGGCCCTCTACACGACCATCGACCAGTCGAATGCCGTACTCAAATATGCTCCGCGAGTTCAGATGTCCGATTCCGAACGCGGATTCGCCATCGGTCAGGCTGCGTTCGCCCGTGCATACTGCTACTTCTGGGCTGCCCGTATGTGGGGCGACGTGCCTTTGGTAACCGTACCTATCGAATCCGTTTCCCAGCCTGAGACCTATCCCGTGCGTGCGCCGAAAGCGGACGTTTACAAGCAAATCGGCGAGGATATTCAGACCGCGCTCGACAATGCGCAGTATCTCGGCACCAACAAGTATCTTGCGACCAAGGATGCGGTGAACATGCTCAAAGCCGAATACGCGCTGTGGATGTACTCCACGCAGGAGGGCGGCGACTCGTACCTCGACATGGCGGAGGAGGCCCTCACCGCAATCGGCATTTCGTCGGGCAAACTGCTCTCGAAATACGCCGACATCTTCTCGCGCACCAACAAGTGCAACAACGAGATCGTTTTCGCGCTGAACAACAACCAGGGCGAAAAACTCGTCGGCGGATATTACCAATATTTCTATATGTCGAACAACGACGTCGCTTCGGCAAACCGGCAGAATCCGGTGCCTATCAACGCGACCCAGTGGTGGAGCTACTCGCAGAACTTCGTCGATATTCTCCGTGCAAGCAAGGAGAACAACAACGACAGCCGCGTGGACTGCAACCTCGGCGACGGCAACTACGCTAACGACGGCAGCAATCTGACATGGCCGAACAAATTCCTCGGCGACATGTCGGGAGCAATCACCGTACTCGACAGCGACCTGATGTACTACCGCTATGCACAGGCAGTGATGATGGATGCCGAGTTGAAATACTACAAGAAGGATTACGCCGGCGCACTGAAATCGCTCAACATAATTGCCAAGCGTGCATACGGCAAGGACAATTTCTACACCGATGCTTCGCGCAACGCCGTTCTTCAAGCGATTACCGACGAGTATTTCCTCGAATTCCCCGCCGAGGGCGTAATCTGGTGGGCGCTTATCCGTCTCGACAAGATTTGGGACTACAATCCTGAGTTGAAGGAGAAACAGGCGTTGAATCCGAACATTCTGCTCTGGCCTATCACCGCATCGGCCCGCAACAAGAACAACAAACTGACCCAGACCGAAGGTTGGAGTTAGAAAACCGTTTTCGACAAGTATTTACAAAAAAACTTGAAACAATGAAAAGTATAAAATATTTCAAATACATAATGCTTTCGGCAGCGGTCGTATTCGCGGCATCGTGCCAGAAGGACGATACGAAGGACGTCGATATGACGACCCGCGTCGGTCTGTCGCCGGAGCAGGAGAACTTCGCCGCCAACGGTACCACCGAGTCGGGCGAGGAGAGTTTCGTGGGTATCGTAACAGTCGTTCACGGCAATCAGGTGAATACCCTGTCGTGGGAGGCCGGAATCGCCGAGGAGGTTGCCTGGGCGAGCGTCGAGAAGACCGTCGTAACCACCAACTTCAAGGAGACGTTCAACGACAACGTCCACACGGTGCAGGAGACCGGCATCGAGGTAAAGGTCGAGCCTAACACCGAATACAAGCGTTCGTTCACCGTCGAAATACGCGTTGCCGACGGCACCGTCGTTCCGTTCGAGTTCACCCAG
>CAZESW010000048.1:0-1592 GCA_964514795.1 uncultured Alistipes sp. | reverse complement strand
ATTCCGGTCGTTCAGCTCGCAGCCGACGAATACTACTACATGTACGGCGCATCGTGCAACGGAATCACGATAGACAAGGCAATCCAACTCGAAAAGAAGAGCACGGGCATCTATGCAGGTTCGACCTATTTCATGGCGTCAGCCGACGGCAAGAACCCTGTACTCCTCAATCCTGATTCGCGCGTTCTCGCCTACCCTTGCTTCGCTCTCGCAGCGGACGGCAAGGTTGTCGAGGTGGCATCCGCCGACGCAGCACTGCCGGCAGGTCCTGCAATCGACATCGACGGCCGACGCAACCTGATAGTGAACATGACCGACCGCACATGGTCGTGGGAGCGTATCACGACGCAGAACAGCATGCCGGACAGCGAAGTCGCAGGCTACAAGACCAAGGCGTTCATCGCCCGTGACGGTTCGACGAAGACGTGGATGGTCGAGTTCCTCCACTGGGACGGCGGCAACTCCACCCCTAAACTCGGTTCGCCGATGGTCGAATCCGCGACCGGTTCGGGTTCTGCTGGTTCGGGCGGTTACGCCGCAGCGAAATTCCCTTCCTCGTGGGACGACTTCGCCGCTCTCAACATGGCATACGAAACTACCGAACTCGGCGGACAACTCGTCGGTTCGAACGCACACGGACGAGTTTACTCGCTCTCCGAACTGTTGTCCGGAAATCCGATGGCCGGTATCGGTATCAACCGTTACGAGCCGCTCCCTGACGACTGGACGGCAGGCAACGTAATCACCGATGCAATCGGCAACGAAATCACCATCGAATACATCGACAACACGGCGGACTCCACATTCTCCGGCAACAACGCAGCCGACGAGGAGGCTCATCCGATGCTGACGATGCAGGTTCAGGGTATCTGTCCTTACGGCTGGCATATCGCCAACGCATCCGACTGGCTCGACATAGCGTATGCGGCAAGCAAGGCTTCGGCCGGTCACACCTACCCTATATCGGAGAGCAACGTTACGTACAAGCAACTCACGACATCCAAGGAGGGTATCGAGAACTTCGCTCCATGGTTGCGCAACAACAAATACTGGAACAAGGGTGCTATTTCGGACGGTTCGGACGAATTCGGCTTCGAGTACTACCCTCTCGGATTCCGCTACATGACGCAGGGCTACCAGTGCTACGGCACCCGCGCCCAGACCTGGGTTCCGATTTTCTTCAACGACAAGAAGGGCTACCGTATCAACGTCATCATCAACAACGACGTGAAGTACGCCGAACTCGTACAAATCGACAACGGTCAGGCAATCATGCCGTTCCGTTGCGTAAAGAACTATAAAAAATAAACCGCAGGGCGTTGCAGGTGCGGAGTCCGGGGATTCCGCACCGACGATGCCCGACAAAAAACACAACGGAATATGATAAAGAAAATTTCGATACTGTTAATGGTCGCAGCAACGGCAGCATTCGCCGTAGGCTGCGAGAAGGATAACTGGCCTGCACAGCCGGATTGGAGCCTTATCACGCCGCCGGGTCAGGAAGCAGGACCGAACGAGAAACCGGCTGAATGCGACAATATCGTCGTCGCTCACCGCGGAGGTTCGACCGAATGCGGACAGCCCGACAACTC
>CAZESW010000047.1:1668-8704 GCA_964514795.1 uncultured Alistipes sp. | reverse complement strand
GGGGGATATTCAGCAGTTCGCGCCACACCATGCACTGAAACTCCGTACCGACCAGGCAGATGCGTTCGGCAACCGCACCGTCGTAACGTTCGGGAGCGACCGATTCGCGGAACGTCGATTTGCGGAAACGGCGTTTCATGTCCTCCATCGCGTCCTCGCGCGAACCGACGCACAGACCGAGATAGCACAGACCGTCCACGCACCACGCTTCGAGGGCTTCGCCGTACGGTGTCGCGACGAAGGCATACTCTATCGCCCGGTCGAACGCGCTTTTTTCTACGGAAATTACTTTCATGGTCGTCGTATTACAAAAAATGGCAGACCGACAAGTCTGCCATAAAAGTTGCGAAATGTATTCACCGATTACTCCTCGGTATCGGTATCCGGCACGAGAATACGGCCGCAATACTCGCAGACGATGAGTTTCTTGCCCTGACGGATATCCGACTGACGCTGTGGCGGGATGCGGTTGAAGCAGCCGCTGCAAGCGTCGCGCTTCACGGTAACTACGGCAAGTCCGTTGTGAACCTTGCTGCGGATACGGTTGTATGCGCTGAGCAGACGCTCGTCGATTTTGGACTTCGCCATATCGCCCTGTGCCGTAAGCTCGTCGATTTGAGCCGCGGTTTCGCCCTCGATGCTCTCCAGCTCGTTCTTCTTCGCCGTCAAATCGACATTGCGCTCGGCAAGCACGGCGTCGGTCGTTTCGAGCGAAGCCTTCTTCGCCTTGATTGCACCGGCATACTCTTTCAGACGCTTCTCGGCGAGAGTAATCTCCAACTGCTGGTACTCTATCTCCTTGGAAATGGCGTCGAACTCGCGGTTGTTGCGGACGTTGTTCTGCTGCTCGGTATATTTCGCTATCTGAATCTGCGCCTGATCGATTTCGCGCTTACGCTGCTTGGTAAGGTTGTTGAGCTCCTCGATTTCGGCGTTGATGTTGGCGATACGGGTTTGAAGACCAGCGATTTCGTCCTCCAAGTCCTCTACCTCCAACGGCAGTTCGCCCTTGACCTTGTTGATTTCGTCGATTTGAGAGTCGATTTTCTGCAACTCGTAGAGTGCCATTATCTTCTCGTACATCGAGTAATCCACTTCCGATGTTTTCTTCTGTGTAGCCATATATCGTTTGTTTATTTATTTACAACTTCGGGCATTCGCCGCCGCACTCCGCATCATGCACGGCGACACGCCATTACAAGCAGTAATGCACCGGATTTTCCGAATGCGCGCTCTTGTGGAGCGCAAAGTTAGTGATTTTTTTCGACAAAACATCAAATAAAATCCGAATTGCGCAAAATTCGCTCTCATAATGTCCTATATCCGCCACGATGAACTCGCCGGACGGAGCGAAAAAGTCGTTGTATTTGAGGTCTGCCGTTATGTACATGTCGCAGCCCGACGCTCTCGCCTCGCCCATAAGCGAAGCTCCCGCACCGGTGCACAGAGCGACTTTCGACACCCGGTCGCGCACTATCGCGCTGTGGCGGATAACCCCGACGCCGAACGTCGAGCGGATTTTCGCCATAAATTCGGCAGTCGGCACAGCTTCGGCAAGCGTTCCGACGACACCGAATCCAGCCGCACCGTCGTGCTCCCTGCCCGACGGCTGCAACACCTCCATATCGCGCAGACCGAGCATTTCGCCGACGCACCAGCTCATGCCGCCGTGGACGGAATCGAGATTGGTATGGCAGGCATAGAGAGCGATATCGTGCTTTATGGCCTGTTCGACGCAGCGTTCGACGACAGAGGCGGAATTGAGCCGTTTGAGCGGATGGAAGATTATCGGATGGTGCGTTACAATCATTCCGCAGCCGAGCGAAACCGCTTCATCGACAACCTCTTCCGTAACATCGACCGCAAGCAGTATGCCACCACGCAACCCGTCGCCGGCACGTCCGACCACAAGTCCCGAATTGTCGTAGGACTCCTGCAACGAGAGCGGTGCGAAATCCTCTATGATGCGCGCGACGTCGCCTATCGTCATAGCCATAATTTCCTATCGTTAAAGTCGTTAAAACAATGTCTGTTCGTAGAACGGCAACGGGCGCTCCTCCTTTGCAGGGGCAGACTGCGGCACTGCTTCCTCGGCGGGTTTCTCGGCGATTTCGGCAGGCTCCTGCGATTCGGCTTTGCCTTCGTCCGATTTCGCGCTTTTGCGACCGCGTCCCGATTTCGGTTTCACATGTTCGGGCATCGGCTCCGCAGCGGGTTCGTCCGCCGCATCGTCGCTATCGACAATCGTCACGCCCTCCTCGCTGCCGAGTTGTTCGCGAACTTCCAGAAGCATCGCCTTCAACCGTTGCAGACGGTCGAGCAGTTCGACCTCGCGAGTGCTCGATTCGCCGGCATGGCGACGCGCCTTCAATGCCCGGCGCGCACCGTCGAGCGTCATGCCGCGCTCCTTGACCAGATGATAGATGAGTTTCAGCGTCTCGATATCCTCCGGTGTGAACATTCTGTTGCCCTTCTTGTTGCGTTTCGGTTTGAGCGCGTCGAACTGTTCGCCCCAGAACCGTATGAGCGACTGTCGGACATCGAACATTTCGGCAACCTCGCCCATCGAATAAAAGAGTTTTTCCGCCATTTTACATATTCATTATTCTCAAAGAGTTCGGATACATGTTGTTTACCCTCGCCCCGATACGTTTTACAAATCCCAACGCTAATCCGTCGCACAGAACCAGATTCACCCCCTCGGCGAATCTCGCAGCCGCGACATCGCGTTTGCGCAGATAGTCCAGAGCCTCCTCACCGCAGAGTTCTGTACAGGCGACCGTCGAACGATTCAGTCCGCAATACTGCGACAAAGCCCAGTCAGGCTTCAACTTTCCCTTGAATATCTGCCCCATCGCCACTCCCGAATATATCACGGTGAGCGATTCGGCGAGCAGCCTTATGTCGTCGTATCGCGACGAACGGTAGCCGTATATCGTATCGCCCGCCGACGCGAACCGCATATCCTGCGGATTCTCGACCCAGCGCGACAACTCCGCCCTGTCCGCCGAAGCGACATCGTTCATAATCCGTTTGCGCGGTTTCGGCGCAGACGTCCGCACCGAAGCGTCGGACGACTTACGCACGACAGCCGCAAAGAATCCCTCCGACTCGGTGCGGTGCGGCATGAAACGGAACGTCCGGAAGTCGCCGGCCGACGAAGCGGCGATGCCCCACGAGTCATCAATCTCAACCTCGTCCGCAGCCGTCATCTCGTCGCCGAACTCCTCGGCGAACGACCGCAGAACGCCTTCGTTTTCGGTCGTATTGAACGTGCAGGTGCTGTAAATCAGTAATCCTCCCGCCCGCAGCGAGCGCCACCCCTCGCGCAGTATCGACATCTGCCGTTCGGCGCACAGACGCACATTGTCGGCACTCCACTCCGTCCGTGCCGTCTCGTCCTTGCGGAACATTCCCTCGCCCGAGCACGGCGCATCCACAGCCACTATGTCGAACCACCCCTCGAAAGCCCCTATCGCCTTCGGGTCGCAGTTGGTAACCACCGTATTGCCCATGCCCCACTTGCGGACGTTGTCGGCGAGGATATTGGCGCGGTTGCGCACATATTCGTTGGCCACGACCAGTCCGTCGCGACCTGCCGCGGTGGAATATATCGTCGTCTTGCCACCCGGAGCGGCGCACATGTCGAGGATTCGGCGACCTTCGGTCGGTTCGTTGCGCAGCAGATAATCTATGAACTGCGAACCCGCCTCCTGCACATAATACGCGCCTGCATGGAACGCCGTATCGAGCGTGAACTGCGGACGGTGGTCGAAATAACGGCCGTATCGGCTCCACGGAACATCGCGGTCGCCCAACACGGTACGGCATTTCGCGGGATTCGCCCTCACGGAAACGGGCGGTACGCCGTCGAGCGCAGCGAACAATGCCGACGCTTCGGCATCGCCGAGTTCGCGACGAATTCTCTCCTCGAATTCAGCAGGCAGTGACGTCATACGCGACTATTCTTTCTGCGACAGACGAATCTGCTCCAACCGCTCGTAGAGGCTGTCGAGAACCGATGCGTTCTCCACGAAATCGTCCTTGTCCTTGTCTATCACGAAGACCTCGCCGTCGTAGATGTTGTCTATCCAGTCGTTGTACTTATCGTTGAGCCGTTGCAGGTACTCGCTGTCGATATTCTGTTCGTACTCGCGTCCGCGGCGGCGAATCTGCGACACCAGAGTCGGCACGCTCGCTTTCAGATAAATGAGCAAATCCGGCTTCGGAATCAGATTGGTCGAGATGTTGAACAATTTAATATAGGTGGAGAAATCGCGGCTCGACATCAGTCCCATCTGATGAAGGTTGCCTGCGAAAATATGGGCATCCTCGTAGATGGTTCTGTCCTGGAAGATATGTTCCGAGCCCTCGGCGAGCATATCCATAGTCTGCTGAATCCGGCTGCCGAGAAAATATATCTGCAACTGGAACGCCCAGCGGTTCATGTCGTCGTAGAAATCGTTGATATACGGATTGTCCACATCCTCGTAGTAGGCTTTGGCTCCGTAACGTTCGGTAAGAATCTCGGTCAGCGTCGTCTTTCCGCTTCCGATATTTCCTGCGATGGCGATATACATTGTCGTGAAGGTTTATTTGTTGTTTCTCTTTATTGTTCGGGGTTAATTGAAGTAGTCGCCGACCTTGGCTATCGCCGACGGCATCGCGAACACCACCACTCGGTCGTAGGCATTTATCTGCGTATTGCCAGCCGCGATGAACACCTTGTCGCCGCGCACGATACCGCCGACAATGACATCCGCCGGCAATCCCATTTCGCGGATTGTGCTTTTCGTCGCCGGCGAATTAGGCTTGACGATGAATTCGAGTACCTCGGCGTCGCTTCCCGTCAGGCACTTTATCGCGAGTACGTCGGTAGACATCGTGAAGCGGAAAATGTTCGATGCCGTAATCATCTTCTTGTTGATAATCGTATCGACACCCACGCTGTCGGCAAGGTTGATATAGTTGAGATTCTCGACCTCGGCGATAACTTTCTTCACACCCATGCGTTTGGCGAGCATCGCCGTCAGGATATTGGTTTCGCTTCGTCCCGTGACGGCGACGAAAGCGTCCATATTCGGCAGTCCCTCCTCGAGCATCGCCTCGGTATTGCGGCCGTCCTCGTTGATGATAAGCGTCTTGTCGAGAGTCTCGGCAAGTCGGTACGCCTTGTCGGCATTATAGTCGATAAGTTTGATGTTCACGTCGTTCTGCAACTCGGTAGCGATTCTGACACCGATACGCGAACCGCCGAGAATCATCATGTTCTTGATGCGCACGTTGCCTTTGCCCGACAACGCCATCACCTCTCCCGCGGCATCCTGACGGGCGATGATATAGACCATGTCGCCGACCATGAACGTTTCGCTGCCCTGCGGAATAATAGTATTGCCGTCGCGGGAAATCGCCACGGTACGGTAGTCCTGCATCTCCTCGTCGCTGAACGCATCGAGCGAACGACCCACGAGCGACGAGTTCGGTTCGAGGCGGAACACCACTAGCGAGAGTTTGCCGCCCGAGAAATCGACGTATTCGGTCGTCGCGGAGTGACCGAGAAGATTGATTACTTCGAGGGCGGCGACCTTCTCGGGATAGAACAGGTAGTCGATACCCATGTTGATGAACATCTCCTTGTTGTTCGGTTCGAGATACTCGTTGTTGTCGATGCGGGCGATGGATTTTTTGGCACCCAGCTGCTTCGCCATAATCGCCGACAGGATATTTTCGTTCTCGGTGTGGTTCACCGCGATGAAGAGGTCGCATTTGCGCACCGATGCCTTGCGCAGCACGGCGAACGTGGTCGAATCGCCCTCGACCGTAATGACATCGGCGAGGCTGCCCACCTCGGCGAGCAATTTCGGATCGGAATCTATGACCGTAATATCGTGTCCGTGTCCGCTCAACATCTGCGCCAGATGGTTACCCATCTCTCCGACTCCTGCAATAACGATTTTCATAGGCTCTGTAACGTATCGTCCGCCGCATTCGTACATTTCCGACGAATCATGCGGGCAACATTTTTGCAATTTATTCCACAAATGTATAAATTTGTCGCAATAATTCAAAATGTCGCCGGCAAAGCGGCATGAAAACACTGAAAATTATGGCTCACTGGCTGATAGTACTGCTTTTCTCGATAGCCGCCGTCGCATTGTTCGTCGTCGGCATGTCGCTCACGCTCATGATTAAGGGGCACAACATCGATTCCGAAATCGCCACCAACAAGAACATGCAGCGGCTCGGCATAAAGTGTGCCGTGCAGGAGAGCCGCGAGGATTCGGGGCAGACCGACTGCGAAAGCGTATGTTCGGGCAACTGCTCGTCGTGCGACATCGAGCACGAGGAGCGCGAATAAAACACCAGGCAATAACCAAACCTGAAATACAATGAAAAAAATCCTTACACTTATTCTCGCGCTGGCATTCGCCGGCATCGCAGGTGCGCAGACGCAGACACCGCTTCCGCTGAACATCTACTCCGGAATCTGGAACGCAGGCCATGTGCAGGGCATCGCGGTAGACACCGAGCGCAAGTACATGTACTTCTCGTTCACGACGATTTTGGTCAAGACCGACATGGCGGGCAACGTCGTCGGTACGGTAACCGGTCTGCTCGGACACCTCGGCTGTCTGGAATTCAACGACGAGGACGGCCGCGTGTACGGTTCGCTCGAATACAAGAACGACAAAATCGGCCAGGGCATCCTCAAACGCGAAAAGTCGGACAAAAAGCTCGAAGACGCATTTTACGTTGCGATTTTCGATGTGGACAAAATCACCCGCGAGGGCATGAGCGCCGAGAAAGACGGCATCATGACGACCGTATATCTGCCTACGGTGCTCGAAGACTACAAGGCGAAAGTTCCGACCGTGCTCGGCAAGCAGACCGACCACCGTTTCGGTTGCAGCGGCTTCGACGGCATCAGTTTCGGCCCTGCATTCGGCAAGAGCGACGGCCGCCGCTATCTGACCGTAACCTACGGAATTTACAGCGACCTCGACCGCACCGACAACGACTATCAGGTCGTATTGCA
>CAZESW010000047.1:0-1568 GCA_964514795.1 uncultured Alistipes sp. | reverse complement strand
AAGGCTCCGGTTCTGTCGCTTTTGGAGAAGGGCGAACGCGACCCGAAACATCCGGAGGTTTACGGCTGGAAGTTCAAGCACGGAACGACGGGTCTGTGCTCGCTCGGAGGCGGACTGTTCTACATCTCGCACAACGGCAAGAACGAGCAGGGACAATTCAGCAACGTGAAACTCTACCGCTTCGTCGGCACGGAGGAGAAGGCGTTCGAGCCGGTAAAACGGATGATAAAATAAATAGTTCCTGCATAAACGAACGGGCGGCATTTTACGATGCCGCCCGTTTTCTTTAACGACCTTATGGACTCTAACGCAACATCACTGCGGGGTGTTGCGGGATGCTGCGGTGCGTCAGAGTAGGTAATATGCAAGGCGCAGAGAGCGAGATCGAGGGAGCATACTATTCGTATGTAACCGAGTTCGAGACTCGAATGCAACGCCGCAGATTGCCTGCTATGACGCACCGCCTACATAATGGGTTGTATTATGTACGGCGCCGCAAAAGTAACCGCCAGCACCACCGCGATATACGCAGCGACAGCCTTTGCTCCCCGGACATTGCACGAGGTGGCGAAAGCATTGTAGTTCCACACATAGAACAGAACGAGCCACACGAGCGACCACACGCCGAACAGCAGGAGCGCAACCAACGTCCCGATACCGTCGTTCGCCATCGGAGCACCATCGACAGCGGCCATAACGGAGACCTTATCCAGCATATCGGCAACCGACGGAATCAGCACCGGAACAATCATCGGCAGCAGCAGGAGCCAAGCGAATGCCGTAGTGCCGAGAATATCGACAATGCGGATTCTGGAATGCGACATGACGAGTCCGCAGACATAGAGAAGCAGAGCGGGCAGAATCCACATAATCACCTGAATCAGTGTAGCCTGCCACAGCAGCACCCCGTCGGGTTTGTGGGTTATATGGATGTAGCCGTCCATGACGTAGCCGTTGAAGTAGAGCAGCACGATTTCCGAAATGATGAATATAAGTCCCCACACGAGGGATTTTGTTCCGGCGATATAGCGGAACGGATTAAAGAGTTTGTCCATCTTGTTCCAGTTTTTTTATAGAGGTTATTATTTCGTCCAGTTTGTTGCGCACCGTAGGATAACTGAGCGACATAAGCGACGCCATCTCTTTGAGCGAGCCGCTGCATTTCACGAAATCGAGAATGAACTCCTGCGACTCGGGCGGCAGTTTCAGTATCACATGCAACGGATAGTCGCCCGAAACGGTCGTTCCGCACTCCGTACAGAACAGGCTGCGAACCCTCAGTTCGCTGCCGCACGACGGGCATTCGGTAGGAAAAATCTTTTTCATTGCAGTTTTGTTTATCATTTACGCAACAAATGTAATACATATTTTAATATTATCAAAATATATTTTAACTTTATTAAACAACACATAAAAACTTAGGGTCCCTAAGGTCTCTAAGGTCCTTAAAGACCCTAAGGACCCTAGGTTTTTTCCGACAAGGCATAAAAAAACCGTCCGACCGTAAATTACGGTCGGACGGCAATTATCGTCGGTGCGCGAAAAACGCGCCCTCAATCCGTTATTAG